>CAYPBC010000199.1:2034-4787 GCA_964408845.1 uncultured Thermoanaerobaculia bacterium | reverse complement strand
TCGCCCTCGGCGACGATGGCGCCGCCGTGAATCATGATCACGCCGTCCGAAATCAGATCAACCTCGTGCAGGATGTGGCTGGAGACGATCACGTGCCGGCCCTCGTGGGCGAGGTTGGTGAAGAGATCGATCATCTCGGCCCTGCCCATCGGATCGAGACCGTTGAGCGGTTCGTCGAGCACCAGAACCTGCGGGTCGTGGCATTGGGCGTGGGCGAGCTTGATCCGCTGCCGCATGCCTTTGGAATAACCGGCGATCCGGCGGTTGGCGGCGTCGGTGAGTCCCACCCGCTCGAGAGAAGCCCAGGCCCGTTCCTCGGCCTCGGTCTTCGAGAATCCGTGCAGCGACAACGTGTAAAGGAGAAAGCTGATGCCGGTGGCGCCATTGGGAAAGCTGTCGTACTGGGTGCAGTAGCCGACCACCCGGAAGAGCTCTTCGGGTTGGTCCGGCGCGATCCCGAGCACCGAGATCTCGCCCCGGCTGGGTCTCAGAAGCCCTGTCATGAGGTGCATCAGCGTGCTCTTGCCGGATCCGTTGGGACCCACGAGCCCGGTCAGACCCGGCGCAACCTCGATGCTGACCTTATTCACACCCAGAACCTCGCCGTAGAACTTCGAGACATCTGAGAAAACGATACGATCCGAACTCATCGCACGACCTCATGGGGGCGGAGCTTGCGGTTGATGAGCCAGACGCTGAGCGCGGAGACGACCGCGAGGGTCAACCAGTTGACGATCACGGGGAGGCCGCTCGGAGTCGGCGCGCCGAAGATCGCGAGCACAACGCTGCTGATCGCCCTTCCGAGGTTGACGAGATCTCCCAGAGAGGTGCCGGTGACCCCGTTGACCGCCTCGCCAAAGGCCGCAAGGATAAAGATGATTCCGAAGAGTACGCCCCGGGCCACCGGTTTGAACCGCACCCAGGCCGAGATCGCCAGAGAGAGCAGCGAAATCACGACGATCCACACGAAATGGCCCCCCAGGTAGGCGAGGCCGATCCGGAAATTCTGAAGCCACCAGTCGCCGCCCTCGAAGTAGGCCTGGAGGCCGAAGATCAGGAGGCCCATCACCCAGGTGATCGGGGACAGCAGGATCGCGAGCACCGCCATCTTGCCAAGCACGTACTCGTCTCGGTCGATGGGGCGGGCGAGGTACAAGGGCAGGGCGTTGTTGGCGAGATCGGCGGAAATCAAACTCGGCGACACGATGACCGCTACCAGGAAGGCGGGCAGCGCCTGCCACGAGAAGAGGATCATAAAGAACTTTTTGGTCAGGACATCCATCATCTCTGCGGGCATGCCGAGCTGTTGCAGGAGCGCGGCGTTGTGGCTGAGGTAGATGAAGAGCAACCCGACCACGGATGGCAGAAAGCAGACAGCGTAGAACGCGGTGAACAACCGGGAGGCGAAGGCGTCGGCGAGGGCGTACTTCGTGACGACCAGAAAACGCCCCTTGAGCGGCGTCAGCACACCCGCATATCGGCGCCAGGTGCGCTCATACACCGCCATTGTCGTCCTCCATGGCGCGCAGAAAAATATCCTGCAGTGAGTCTCGTTTGAGGTCAACGTGGCGGATGCCGACATCCAGACGATCGGCCACCGTGTAGAGATCCCGGATGGTCCGCCCCTCCGGCAACACCAGCTTCATCCGCCCGCTCTCGTGCACGGCAAGCTCACAGCCGAGCTTGGTGAGCTCGGCAGAAAAGGCCTCGTTGGGCGCCTGGAGCTCGAGCTCGACAAAGGAGCGATTGGCTCGTCTCTCGGCATCGAGATCGCAGATGGAGGCGATGCGGCCGTTTTTGAGGATGATGACCTCGTCACACAGCTCTTCCACGTCACCAAGGAGGTGTGACGACAGCAGGATGTTGGCCTCGCCGCGGTCGCGGATGTCCGCCACCAGCTCGAGCATGCGTTTGCGGGCCGGCGGATCGAGGCCGTTGGTCGGTTCGTCGAGCATCAGAAGCCGCGGACCGTGCACGAGAGCCTGCGCCAGCTTGACCATCTGCTTCATGCCGGTGGAAAAGGTCCCGAGCGTGCGGTAGCGGGCCTCGCCGAGACCGACGTAAAAGAGAGTCTCGTGTGCGCGTTCGAGGGCAGGTTCGGGCGGCAGCCCGCTGAGCTCGGCCATCAGACGCACGAAGTGGACGGCCGTCATGCCTGCCACGAAGGCGTCGTTCTCCGGCATGTAGCCGATCTGGGCGCGGAGTTGCTTGCCCTCACGTGCGAGAGAGAAACCCAACGCCTCTGCGCTGCCGGAAGCGGGCGGAAAGAAGCCGAGGAGGGTCCGCAGGAGGGTCGTCTTGCCGGCGCCGTTGGGGCCGAGGAGACCGATTGCGCGCCCTCGGAGGGAGGCGCACAGATCCACCAGGATCGGACGGCCGCCGAGCTCGACGGAGAGTCCGTCAAGCTCGATCGCGGGCGCGGACGAGGCCTCTGCCTGAATCATTCCAGAGATGATACAGCCTCTAAGCCCGTTCTTCTCACCCGGTTTCTACTGCGGACAGCGAATGGCAGCCATCTGTCGTGCTTTTCCCAAATCGTGCTCCTCAACGCAGTGCGACTGCGCCTGCGTCGCCCGATCCGAGAAAAACCCAACACCTGACTACCCTTCGCAGTCCTCGTCACGAAACCGGGTGAAAAGAGTGGGCTGACTCTTCGATCTCTTCAATTTTCTCGATTGCCCGCTTCTCGGCGTGGGCGGCGCCGCTGAGCCCGAGGGTCGACGCGAGTCCCACCAGGCTGCCGCCGGTGGCGG
>CAYPBC010000199.1:0-1934 GCA_964408845.1 uncultured Thermoanaerobaculia bacterium | reverse complement strand
GCGCCGCTGAGCCCGAGGGTCGACGCGAGTCCCACCAGGCTGCCGCCGGTGGCGGACGCGGTTACCCGGTCAACCTCGCCGAAGACGCAGACCAGACCCTTGCCGAGACCGTCGCCGACGGCGCCGGCAAGCTCCAGCTCGTCGAGCAGCTCGTCCGGCACCGCGCCGACCAATGAGTCGAGATCGCGGTAGACCAGGGCCGAGCAGTCGGTGTAGCCGTTGGCCGGGAGCAGAGCCTGAAAAGCGGCCGAGTTGGGAAGCGTGACGCCCGTGGAGCGGTAATCGATGGCGTTCTCGATGAGGGCGCGGCTCGGAGCCATCACCAGGAAACCGTCAACGGCCGCGAAAACCACTGCGCCATCGAGTTCGTCGCGGGACAGGGTGTAATACGTGCGGCCGCCGGCCGATTCCGATTCGAGACGCACCGCGGCCTGGTTTTCGGCCTGCAGCCGGGCGTTGGCGAGGACCAGGCCCCTCTCGAGGGTATGGACAAAGGTCTCGGGGTCGTAGATCTCGATGATCAGCTTCCACGAGGGCACCGGAAGGAGGGGACCATCGAGGGCAAAGGTGGCCTCGCCGCCAAAGGACCCGAACAGATCCTCCCGGAGATCGATGCCCAGCCAGCCCTCGAGGTTCCTCAGCTCGTTCAAGGAATCCGGATCCTGGACGGAGACCAGGTCCAGCAGGTCGTCGAACATCTCGGCGGCGTCCTTGGTCACCGCGGAGGCGACGACATAGGCGTCCGGCGACACGAAATCGAGGCTACCCATGGGAGCCGGTTCGGCGAGCCACGCCATGACGCCGCGCCGCGGTCCGGAGAACTGCAGCTCTGCGTTGGTGGCGTACCACTCGCCGTCGCGGTGTCTCTCGATGACCAGTGTCCTGGTGTCGAGGAGACCCAGGCTTTCCATGGCCTCGGCGTCGTCGGGCGGCATCTCCGCCGTCGCCTCGGCGAGGGCCGCGGCGAGGTCAACACCCATCAGCCATGAAACGCCGTTGGCATACGCATCCGAAAGACGTTCGTGGAGCGTGGTCGCGATAAAGCCCCGGACGCCGGGGTCGTCGACCCGCCGCGCGAGGTCCCGCAGCACGCCGATGTCTCCGGCCGCTGCGAAGAGGGTGCCCTCCACCCACAGCAGCACCTCGGCCTCTGCCGGGGACGCGGTCCGCGGATCGTCGACCAGGGCCGCCACCGTGTGGTCACCCGCCTCGGTGTTGGCCTCGGCAATCACGGTTGCCAGGAGTTCGCGGAAGGTTTCTGGGTCGTCGAGCTCGGCCATGAAGAGAGGCGTTCCGCCGCCGTGGATCATCGATGCCGGTACCGTGACCACGGCCTCCGCGCCGATCGCTGCTCCGAGAGGCTGGAGGCGATCGAGGAGCTCCTCGATCTCGTCGTCGATGCCGTTCGCCACCACTTGTTCGCGCCACCACTCGCTCAGCACCTCGCTCTGTCCCAAACGCTCGTCGAATGCAGTGCGGGCGGCGCCGAGATCGTCGGTGAGATTCGGCATCGCGGCGTAGACCATTGCGTCGGCAGGCGCCAAATCGAGTAGGGCGGTCGAGGTGCGGAGCGGCTGGCGATCGACGGCCTCTGCCACCACTCGCCGCAGCTGGGTGAGCTCGCGCAAGAGGGCCCGGTGCTTGGCCGCGTCCCGGCTCCAGGCGATCTCATCCTCGATCGGCACCTGGCGAAGCCGGTTGCCTGTGCTGAGCTGGTCGCCGGGGTAAAGGAGCGCATTCGAGGCGCCTTCGCGAACCTCCACCTCGCCCTCGATTACGGAGACCCGGGAGCCCTTGAGCCCATGATCAACCGCAAAGATGGTCCCCTTGACCGCAACCCGACAGTCGTCGGTTTCGACAAAGAGGCGGCCGCCGTGCTGGTCGGCGGCGTGGACGATGATGTTCCCCCGTGCGAGGTCGATGGTCGTGCCGCG
>CAYPBC010000198.1:0-4797 GCA_964408845.1 uncultured Thermoanaerobaculia bacterium | reverse complement strand
TGGGGGGTCCCCCCCGTGGGGGTTCGAGTCCCCCCTTTCGCACCAACAACGAGCAATGGAGCTTCATGCCTTACACACTCACCCGACGAGCGAACCACACCATCGAAATCACCGCGCACCTCGACGCCGAGGCGGTGGACCGCGAACGCGACGGCATCATCCGGAACATCCGCAGCAAGGCGAGCGTGCCGGGTTTTCGTCCCGGCAAGGCGCCGGCAGCGGCGGTGCGGGCCCGATATGCCGACGAAATCCAGGAGGAACTCAAGGAGCATCTCACCGGCCTCTTGTGGCGCGAGGTCGTCGATGGCGAGGAGAACATCGAACCTCTCACCAACCCTCACATCAACACCCTGGATTTTGCTACCGACGGCGCCTTCGACCTCTCGGCCGAGCTCGAAGTTCGCCCGCAGTACGAGCTCCCGGAACTCGGCGTACTGGCCATGCCCGAGGTGTCGATCGAAGTCGCGGATGCCGAGGTCGACGGTGAGCTCGCCAAGGTTGCCGACGAGCAGGCGGTGTGGGAGCCGGCCGAGTCCGAGGCGGGCGAGGACGGGTTGATGGTCGAGGTCGATCTCCAGGGGGTTTTGGAAGGCAGCGATGACGAGTCCTACACCGAGGAGGATGCACAATTCATCATCGGTTCCGACTCGGTTCCGCCGGAGGTCAACGAAGCCGTGCAGGGCGCAAAGGTCGGCGATGAGCGCACCGCCACCAAGATCCTGCCGGATGATATCGAGGACGCGGACAAGGCCGGCAAGACGGTTACCTACACCATCAAGATCAAGTCGCTGAAGCGAAAACAGCTTCCGGAGATCGACGATGACCTTGCCACGACCATCGGCCTCGAGGACCTCGAGGAGCTACGCGGACGAATCACCCACGTGCTTGGACAGCAGAAACGAGGAGATCGGCGCACCCAGCGGCGTCGTTTCATTCTCGACCACCTGGAGGAAGGCATCGATCACGGCGAGCTTCCCTCCTCCCTCGTTCAGTCAACGGTGCGCGAGCAGCTCGACCGTTATGCCTACACCATTGCGATGCAGGGCGTGAACGTCGATCCCGAGAAGATCGATTGGCAGGAACTTGCCGCCAAGGCTGAGCCGGAGGCCCGCCAAGAGGTGCTCGACACGCTCATCCTCGAGCAACTGGCCGAAGCGTGGGAGGTACCGGTTCCGGAATCCGACGTCGATGCGTACGTTGCATCGGAGGCGACCCGCCTGGGTCTTCCCCCCTCCGAGCACAAGGCGAATCTCGCGGCGGAGAAAAAACTGGATCGGGTGCGTCACGGAACCCGGATCGCTGCTACCGTGGACGAAATGATTCGCCGCGCGGGCGGGGAGGTGGAATGATGTTGGTTCCAATGGTCGTCGAACAGACCAGCCGAGGTGAGCGCGCGTACGACATCTTTTCGCGGCTGCTCAAGGACAATGTCATCTTCCTGGGGTCCGCCATCGACGACCAGACAGCGTCTCTGGTGATCGCGCAAATGCTCTTCCTGGAGGCCGAGAAGCCGGAAAAGGACATCTACCTCTACATCAACACACCCGGCGGATCGATCACCGCGGGCCTCGCAATTTACGACACCATGCAATACGTCAAACCCGACGTGGCGACCATCGCCCTCGGGCAGGCGGCATCAATGGGGGCGGTCCTGCTTGCCGGCGGCGCTAAGAACAAGCGCTTTGCCCTCCCGCACAGCCGGGTGCTCATGCATCAGCCGTTGATGGCCGGTCTCCAGGGGCAGGCCACGGACATCGACATCCACGCCAAGGACATCATGCAGCTGCGCAAGCGGCTCAACGAGATTCTGGCCCAGCACACTGGCCAGGAGATTGCCAAGATCAACGATGACACCGAGCGCGACTTCATTCTCGAGGCCGACGCCGCCCTCGAGTATGGCCTCATCGACAAGATCCTTGTTTCCAGAGAGTAGGCTCGTTCATGACGGTCGAAAGAGGGCATTTGTTATACAATAGTTCGAGGAGGTTCTGAATGTCCCAGCGCGACGGTGACATGCTGCGCTGCAGCTTCTGCGGCAAGAGCCAGCACGAGGTGCGTAAGCTGATCGCCGGACCGACGGTGTACATCTGCAACGAGTGCGTCGAAGTCTGCCTCGACATCATCGCCGAAGATCGCGTGCACGAAGCCAAGACACGCGAGCAGATTCTTCCTAAACCACACGAGATCAAGAAACACCTCGAAGAGTACGTGATCGGCCAGGAGGCGGCCAAGAAAAAGCTATCGGTAGCGGTTTACAATCACTACCGCCGCATCGAGTACCAATCGGACCGCAACCGAAATGATGTCGAGCTGGCAAAATCGAATATTCTCCTCATCGGGCCCACCGGAACCGGTAAGACTCTCCTTGCGCAAACCCTCGCCCGTCAGCTCCAGGTGCCCTTTACCATCGTTGACGCCACCACCCTCACTGAAGCCGGGTACGTGGGAGAGGATGTCGAGAACATTCTCCTGCGTCTGTATCAGGCGGCCGGAGGTGATCGTGAGGCCGCAGAGCGCGGTATCGTTTATGTTGACGAGATCGACAAGGTCGCCCGCAAAGCCGAAAACCCCTCGATAACCCGCGACGTCTCGGGCGAGGGGGTACAGCAGGCGCTGCTGAAGATTCTCGAAGGGACGGTCGCCAATGTGCCGCCCCAAGGAGGGCGCAAGCATCCCCATCAGGAGTTCCTGCAGATCGACACCACCAACATCCTCTTCATCTGCGGAGGTGCATTCGTCGGTCTCGAGGAGCTGATCGCCGACCGACTCAACCAGAAGCGGATGGGCTTCGGCGTCGATCTCGGGGGCAACGAGCCGGGCTCGGCCGAGCTGCTGGCCCAGGTCCACCCCGAGGATCTGATCAAATACGGCATGATTCCGGAGTTTGTCGGCCGAATCCCGGTTATCGGCGACCTCCACGAGCTCGACCACGATGCCCTGGTGCGAATCCTCACAGAGCCGCGCAACTGCCTGGTTCGCCAGTACCAGACCATTCTCTCGTTCGAGGGAGTGGATCTGACGTTTACACCTGACGCCCTCGACTCGGTGGCCGAGGAAGCCATCACCCGCAAGGTTGGTGCCCGTGGGCTGCGAATTATCCTCGAAGAGCTGATGCTCGAAATCATGTATCAAATACCATCTCTTCCAGAACTCAAGGAACTGGTGATCTCGGAAGATGTGGTGCAGCGTCGGGTGCCGGCGCTGCCCGTCGTTCGCAAGGTCAGTTGAGATCGACCCGAGATGAGCGAGGTGGGCCAACCAGCCGAACGAACGGACGCCCACACCGGCGTTCGTGCTACATCTCATCCGGCGGAGCCTCTCATCTTAAGCTAGAATAGTCGCAGGCTGGGAGATCACCCCGGCCCCGGACCGAAACTCCTCATCGACAAAGAGCTTCATCATGACTTCAAAACCGTCAACCCTGCTGCTTCCTGCCGTTCCCTTGCGGGACATGGTGGTCTACCCCCATATGATGGCGCCATTCGTGGTCGGTCGCCGACCGTCGGTGGTGGCATTGGAGCGTGCCCTCGGCCGTTCCGACAAACAGATTTTTCTCGCCACTCAACGCGACCCGAAGATCGATGAGCCGGGCGAGGAGGACATTCACC
The DNA here is from genome assembly GCA_964408845.1 of uncultured Thermoanaerobaculia bacterium. Classification (GTDB taxonomy): domain Bacteria; phylum Acidobacteriota; class Thermoanaerobaculia; order Thermoanaerobaculales; family Sulfomarinibacteraceae; genus Sulfomarinibacter. Next base: position 1,189 of record CAYPBC010000198.1, on the reverse strand, counting down.
AATTGGGTGTAGTGGCCCGGGTCGTACAGCACCTTCAATTGGCCTCGGGCAACATCAAGGTCATGGTGGAGGGCCTGAGTCGCGCCCGTTTACTCGAGATGGAGGTCGAGGACGGCTGTCTCATGGCGCGGGTAGAAATTCTGACAGTCGAAGTGCCTGAAGATGAGGCAGTCGCCGGCTACATGACGCAGCTCATCGAGCTGTTCAAGGAGTATGCCAAGCTATCGCACCACCTGTCCGCCGAAGGCGTACTCGCATCGTTGCAGACTGACGACCCCAACCAGTTCGCTGACATCCTCGCTGCCCACCTTTCCCAACCGACAGCCGAGAAACAGGAGCTCCTGGAGATCATCGACCCGGTCGCCCGTTTTCAGCGCCTCCACGACATCCTCGATATGGAGATCGAAAAGCTCAATATCGACCGCCGCATTTCCTCAAGGGTCAAGAAACAGATGGAGAAGGCGCAGCGCGAGTACTACTTGTCGGAAAAGATCAAAGCCATCAACGAGGAGCTCGGCCGTACGGACAACACCGAGGAACTCGCGGAGCTCAAAAAGAGCATCGAGGAGTCCGGCATGAGCACCGAGGCGAAGGAGAAGGCGGAGATTGAGCTCCGACGCCTCGAAGGGATGCCGCCGGTTTCAGCCGAGGCGGGGGTCTCCCGTAACTACGTCGATTGGCTGCTGGCAGTGCCCTGGAAGAAATCCTCGCGTGAGATCCGTAATATCGAACGCGCGGAAAAGGTGCTCCACGAGGACCATTACGGGTTGGACAAGATCAAGGATCGAATCCTCGAGTTCCTCGCGGTACGGCAGTTGGTGCGCAAGACCACGGGAACGATTCTATGCTTTGTCGGACCCCCGGGAACCGGTAAGACGTCGCTCGCGCGGTCGATCGCCCGCGCGACCGGGCGTAATTTTGTCCGCCTTTCACTCGGGGGCGTGCGCGACGAGGCCGAGATTCGCGGCCACCGCCGGACCTACATCGGCGCCTTTCCGGGCCAAATCATCCAGATGATGCGCAAGGCTCAGACCGTCAACCCGGTCCTCTTGCTGGACGAGGTAGAGAAGATGGCGGCGGACTTCCGCGGCGATCCAGCCGGCGCCCTGCTCGAGGTTCTTGACCCGGAGCAGAATCACACCTTTCACGATCACTACCTCGATGTCGAGTACGATCTATCGAAGGTCTT
>CAYPBC010000197.1:0-4823 GCA_964408845.1 uncultured Thermoanaerobaculia bacterium | reverse complement strand
TCTGCTCCGACCACGGCTTCGCCCAGTTCGCGCGCCAGTTCCACCTCAACACCTGGCTTCGCAACAATGGCTACCTGAGTCTCAAGCCCGAAGCGATGAAGAAGGAGGAGACCTCCATCTTCGACATCGACTGGAGCCAAACCGTCGCCTACGGCGTCGGCTTCAACGGCCTCTATATGAACCTGAAGGGTCGTGAGGGCCAGGGCATCGTGCCGCCGGAAAAGGTCGAGGAGATCAGCGCGCGCCTCATCCGCGAGCTCGAAGCGATCACCGATCCCGAGACCGGGCAGCGCCCGATCGCCAAGGTCTACCGCCGCGAGGATATGTATGTCGGCCCCGCGACCCCGATGATGCCTGAGCTGCTGGTCGGCTACACCCCCGGTTTCCGCAGCGCATCGACCTCGGTGCTCGGTTCCACCGGCAAACCCACCATCAACCTCAACCCGTGGGCATGGTCTGGCGACCATTCCATGGCCCGCGACCTGGTGCCCGGCACCCTGCTTTCATCCCGCAGGGTCGGCAAGGCGAACCCCAGCATCCTCGACCTGCCAGTGACGATCCTCGAGTTCTTCGGCGTGGAGAAGCCGGAGCAGATGGTCGGCAGCTCGATCTTCCGCGCTGTTTGACGGCTCGGAAGATCGAGTTGAATTCCGAATTCTACTGAATGTATCCCAGGCTCTTGAGCTGCTTCAGCGTGTCCTCGTCGAGGTCTTCCTCGGCCCGGAGTTCGGGATCGAGCGATGACACGGCGACCATTTTCTCCCATGCTTCGATGTGCCGGATCATGACCCCGAGTCGGTCAGCCTCGGTCCCGGCGAGGTTTTCGAGCTCGAGCGGATCGAGGTTGAGGTCATAGAGCTCTGCGTCCTCACCGCCGATGCCACCGATCATTCCCATACCGCCGAACGCCGCAAAGCGCTGGCCGCCGTACTGGGGTGACTCGCCGAAGGCCACGTACGGTGGTTGGCCCGCGCCCTCGAGGATCGGCACCACGCTCGAGCCCTGGACACCGGCAGGGATGGGGTGGCCCGCGAGCTCGAGAATGGTCGGCATCAGATCCACCACTTCGACGACCTTGGAGACGTTCTGCGGGTCCCTGCCTCCGGGAAAGCGGATCATCACGGGCACATGAGTGACCGTCGTATACAGCGACTCGCCAAAGAGATCGCCGTGCTCCTGGAGAGCAAAACCGTTGCTGCCGAGCACCACGATGGTGGCGCGTTGATCGAGACCGAGGTCGCGGAGTTGCCCAATGAACTCGCCGAGCATCGCATCGACAACCTGGATCCGAGCCGCGTACCAGGCGCGGGCCCACTCGAGATCCTCCTCGTCGAATTCGATTGGGTGATCGGTCGCCCGCGAGGCCAGAACCTCGGCCACCCGCCGGGTCATTCCTTCCGGTCGGCCGGCACCGTCGAGCAGGGCCTTCACCTTCTCGAGGGCGACATTGGACCAACCGGCCAAAACGAGCAGAAAGTCGTCGTCGGCATGAACGCCCATCCACTCCATGGCCGCAGAACCCGGACTGTCGAGTGTCTGGTACGAGTCAAATCCCTGCGCGAGACCGTAGTCGCTGCCGCCGGGCAAGCCTTCGACAAACGCGGCGGTCACGTAGCCCGCGGCACTGAACACCTCGGCAAGGGTCGCGGCCTCGTCGGCCATCGAGTCTCCCGGCGTTCGCAGCCCGTTGGTGGTCGGGTAGAGGCCGCTGAAAAGAGTGGCCAGCGACGGTTGAGACTGTGGGGCCTGTGCGAAGGCCCACTCGAAGCGCACCGACTCGGCGGCAAGGGCGTCGAAGGCCGGCGTCTTGGCCGCTGCTCCGAAGCTGCCGAGAGCATCGGCCCGCAGCCCATCCAGGGCAACGATGATGACCGGGTGGGCGCCGGCGACAACAGCCCCTTCCTCGGTCTTCTCGCCCCCACAGGACATCAACATCAAGATCGCCAGACTGCAGACCGCGGCGGTGGTCGCGAGGCTCTTCAATAGACTCTTCTGTTTCATTTTTGCAACACCCTCCCGGGCGGCAGAGTGTAACACGAGGCCTCAGGTTCGAGTGTTGAGTTTTGAGTTGAGTTCCCGGCGATTCAGCTGGGCCGAGGGTTGGAGCTCAAAACTCAAAACTAAGAACTCAAAACTTGAAATGGGTTACCATATCGGCGGCCCGCTCCCGGCGGTCCGATTCAACACCCGACGAACGGAGAAAGAAATGCGTCAACTTCTTACCCTTATCTTTGCTCTTCCATTGATCGCGACCCTCGCCGGCTGCGCCAAAGCTCCGGCCAAGGAGCCTCTCGCCAACGGCCTCCTCTTGAGCCTCGCGGTTCTCGAAAGCGGACCCTCCGGCCCGGTGCCGCAGCCGGCACAACTCGGCATCTTGACCAACGACGGCAACGGCTGGAACTACCGCGCGATCGAGGATGACGACAGCAACGTCTTCCACAAAGCCATGCCCTTCAACCCGACCGGGGGCGAGCCCGGCCTCCTCACCGCCGCGGGCACACGGGCGATGGTCAAAATATGGCATCCCGACGGCTCCTTGGAGACCCTGTGGGAGAAGGACTTCGGCGGCAAGTTCAGCCGCATGCGCGACATCGAGACGGCAGACGTCAACGGTGACGGCGTGATTGACATCGTCGTCGCCACCCACGACCAGGGGGTTGTGGCGGTTCTCTTCGGAGACTCCAACGGCGGTTTTTCAGTCGAAGAGCTCGACGCCGAACCCAACACATTCGTTCACGAGATCGAGGTGGGCGACCTGAACGGTGACGGGGTTCCCGAGATCTACGCCACGCCAAGTCTGCCCAACAAGCTCGACGGCACCCCGCAGCCGGGCCTCGTCACCCGTTACGTGCCTGGGCTCGACGAGGGACGCACCGTGGTCGCCGACCTCGGTGACCGCCACGCCAAGGAGATCCTGGTCGACGATGTTGACGGCGACGGCGTGGACGAGCTCTACGTATCGGTCGAGGCGGTGGCCGGCGGCCGGGTGGAGATCCTGCGCTTCGACGCCGGCACCGACCCAACCCAGGGCGAGCTCGTCACCAGCCTCGACGACTCGTTGACCCGCTTCCTCACAGCAGGCGATGTCGACGGTGATGGCATCAAAGAGATGGTCGCCGCAGCCAGCAAGAGCGGGCTGTGGCTGCTTCGTCCCGGTGGCGACCCGCGCAGCGAGTGGTCGATCGAGTCGATCGACCGCAACTCCGGAGGTTTCGAGCACGCGGCCATTCTGACCGACCTCGACGGCGACGGCATCGACGAGCTCTACGTCGCCAACGACGACGAGGGTGAGGTCAACCGCTACATCTGGGTCGACGGCGAGCCGGTCCGCGAGCTGCTCTACACCCACCCCGAGGGTCTGTCGGGCTTCACCTGGAATATCATGCCTGTTCCGGTTTCCCTCATTCCTGCGGAATGACCGCGACTGGAGTTGAGTTTCGGCGCCGTGACCACGATTCCTGGGGCTCACGCCCCAGGCAGATTGTCTGTCGCCCCTCCAGGGCTTGACGGTTTGGACCATTCCTCGTTTCCTGGGGCTCACGCCCCAGGCTAAATGTCTGTCGCCGCTTCGCGGCTTGATGGATCGGCGTCCTGTCCTATTTCCTGGGGCTCACGCCCCAGGCTAAGTAACTGGCGCGCCTTCGGCACTGGCTCGGCACCGCATGTTGAGCCGGAAAACTGCCACAGGCGCATTCGGCGTTGAACGGGTGGCGGTGTGATGAGCCGCGAATCTGTCATCGACCGATTCGAGATTCCACGGGTGGTGGTGTGATGAGCCGCGAATCTGTCATCGACCAATTCGAGATTCCACGGGTGGTGGTGTGATGAGCCGCGAAGCGGCGACATATTCATAGCCTGGAGCGCGAGCCCCAGGTTCAACGACGAGAAAAACCAGGAAGCCGCGAAGCGGCGACAGACATCAGCTCCCTTCCTCGCCGAGGGTGACGGTGATGGTGAAGCGCTCGCCCTCAGGAGCAGGCCCGTCACTGAGCGACAAGCCGCCATCAGCCACATTGCCGGCTCTGAGGATGTCGTCGATGACCGGCGCCAGGGAGTCGCGTGCTGACTCGCCGCCGACGATCTCGAGCGACGCAACCGGCCACCGCAGGCTTTTCTGGGCCAGGGTCTTGGCGCCACGGATCGCAGTCATCACCTCGACCGCGGCCTCGAGGGTGTCCTCGTGCTCCGGCCGCAGCACGATCTCGAGCTCGCCCACCGTCGGCCACGGCGAGGTGTGGACGCTCTGCTCCCGTCCCTCACCCGCAAAGCTCCACGACCACACCTCCTCGGTAACGTACGGGATGAAGGGCGCGAGCAATCGCAGATAGACGTTCATCCCGAGCCCGAGGGCGACCAGCGCCGAACGTCTCCCCGGGGTGTCCTCTTCGGCGTAGGAACGGAGTTTGACCAGCTCCAGGTAGTGATCGGTGAACTGCCAGAAGCTCTCCTCTGCCACCTGCAGGGCGGTCGCGTAGTCGAATGCCTCGAAGGCGCGGGTCGATTGCTCGACAACCTTGCGCAGCCGCTCGACCAGCGCGAGGTCGAGCGGATCCGCGATGTGGCTTGGGTCCGGCACTCCGCCGCCCGCGCTTTCGAGCTGCATGAAGACAAAGCGGCTGGCGTTGAAGACCTTCATGGCCAGGCGCTTGCCAACCTTGAAGACACCGGGATCATACGCCGTGTCGGTGCCGAGACGCGCCCGCGCCGCCCAGTAGCGAACCGCGTCCGACGACCACTCGACCAGCAGATCGTCGGGCGTCACCACGTTGCCCTTGGACTTGGACATCTTCTTGCGGTCCGGGTCGAGGATCCAACCGGAGAGC
>CAYPBC010000196.1:0-4828 GCA_964408845.1 uncultured Thermoanaerobaculia bacterium | reverse complement strand
GTGCCTGGCACCTCACGGGGAGCGCTTTGAAAACGGATCGCGCATCGGCGTGCCTTGCATCCTCTCGCGGCAGCGCTTCCCCGGGACACAAGCTCAGACGCGGGCACGGAGACGGAGACGGGAAAAAACGGCGGACTAGAAGGCCCGCCGTTTGGTTGCTTGATGAGTGGGCTTAGCCTACAACACCTTGATGGCCTCCACCATCGGTGGGATGACGTCGAAGAGATCACCAACCACGCCGTAGTCGGCTATCTTGAAGATCGGTGCATCGGGATCCTTGTTGATGGCGACGATGACCTTTGACGAGTTCATGCCCGCGATGTGCTGGATAGCGCCCGAGATACCGCATGCGATGTACAGCGAGGGGCTCACCACCTTGCCGGTTTGGCCGACCTGATGCGAGTGGTCGATCCAACCCGCGTCGACCGCCGCGCGCGACGCCCCGACGGCGCCGTCAAGAGCATCGGCGAGCTCCCTGATGAGGGCGAAGTTTTCGGGGCCTTTGATGCCACGGCCGCCGGAGACGATGATGTCGGCCTCGGCCACATCGAGCTCCTCGCCTGCCACCACCACCAGCGCCTCGACCACCGCGCGGATGGACAGTGCGAGACCATCGATGGCGACCACCTCGGCACTGCCTCCGGTCTCCTCGGCAGCGAATACATTGGGCCGCAGGCTGATCACCTGCGGTGTCTTGCCCGCGGTGTCCGCTTCTGCGAATGCCTTGCTCGAGTACACCGGGCGGCGTACGCTAAAGCTGCCGCCGTTCAAAGTGAGTGCCACCGCATCCGGGATAGCGCCTACTCCGAGACCCGCGGCCACCCGCGGCGCCAGATCACGGCCCATTGCGGTGCCGGCAAACAAAATAGCCGACGGTTGCGCCGATTCCACAGCCTTGGCCACTGCCTCGGCATAACCTTCCGCCGAGTACCGCAGGAGGTTGGGATCATCGGCGACAAAGACCTTGTCCGCGCCCCAGGCGCCGAGCCCGGCCGCCGCATCGCCCACGCCCGATCCAGGCAATACCGCGCTCACCGACCACCCGGCCGCCGCCGCCTGCCGCTTGGCTTCCGACAGCGCCTGCAGAGAGGCCTTGCGAACCTCGGTATTACGCTGCTCTACGAATACTAAAATGCCAGCCATCATCGCCTCCCTATATCGCCTTTGCTTCTTCGCGAAGCAGTTTTACGAGCTCGGCCGCCGCCGCTGACGGGTCGTCCTCGCCCTGGATGATGGTTCCGGCCGCCTTCTCCGGCGGCAGAGTGAGACTCTCGACTCGATAAAAGGGGTCGGCCCCCTCCTCGATGCCGAGGCTCGCAACGTCGATCTCCTCCACCGGTTTCTTCTTTGCCGCCATAATGCCCTTGAGGGCTGCGTAACGGGGCTCGTTGAGCCCCTTCTGGCAGGTGATCAGTGCCGGCATCGGGCTTTCCACGACCTCCTTGGCGCCTTCCACCTCTCGTTCGGCGGTCAGCGAGCCGTCACCGACTTCGAGCTTGGTGACAATGGCGATGCTCGGCAGATCGAGGAGCACGGCGAGCATCTGCCCGACCTGGCTGTTATCGGTGCCCACGCCCTGAATGCCACAGAGCACGAGGTCGTACTCCCGGTCCTTCAAGACTGCGGCCAGCACCTTGGCAATCGTGAAACTGTCACCGAGAGTCGCATTTCCACCGACGATGTGTATCGCCTGATGGGCGCCCCGCGCCAGGCAGTCACGCAGCGCCGCTTCCGCGCGCGCCGGGCCATAGGTCACGACGGTGACCTCTCCGCCCTTGGCCTCGGTGAGCTGCAGCGCTGCCTCAAGCGCGTACTCGTCGAACGGTGAGAGGATCCACTTGATACCCGCCTCGTCAATGCTCTTGCCGTCAGCTCCGACCTTGATGACAGACGCCGTATCCGGAACGCTGGCCACGCATACGATACAGTTCACGGCTTCCCTCCTTCGCTGTGTCTTCTACAAAATGAATACCCATTCATCGGGGACAGTGTAGCAGACCCGCCCGCAGGGGCTTTACGGCTTTACGGCTTTACGGCTTTACGGCGAACACAGTCGGGCTCCGCGTCGGCATTGTCAAGTCCAAGCGCCGTCCTGCCGTCCGGCCGTATAGCCGTACTGCCTTTAATCGGCGTGTTCTTCGCGGAGGCGGTGGATCTCGCGGTCGTACGCCTCCATCACCTGGTGGTGCCTGAGAACGCCAATGACGGGGGCCGGCGGCCGCCCGTCGACCACGGGCAGGATCTCGCGTTTGAACACGGTGAAACGCTGCAACGCGGCGTGGAGATCGTCGTCGGGTTCGAGGTAGGCCATACCGTGGGCGGTGACGCCGAGGTCGGACGCCACAAGCAGCGGCCACACCTCTGGCGTCGCCATCACACGACGGACGTCGTTGATGCTGAACATCCCCTCGATGATTCCGTGCTCATCGATGACCGGGAAGGCCTCCTGATCGACTTCGCCCACGATTTCGAGCACGGCTTCAAACGACGCGCCCGGGTTCACCGAGACCACCTTCTGATCCGGTTCCATCACCTGACCCACCGTGATTCGCTCGAGAACGTCGATCTGAAACTCGCCAATGTGGGCGGGCGAGTCAACCCGCGCCGGAACCTGGGCCTCGTAAATCGAGACCCCGCGCGTCAGTAGATAGGCCACCGAAGAGACCAGCATCATCGGCACCAGCAGGCCGTACGAACCGCTCATCTCGGCCACCATGATGAGGGATGCGATGGGCACCTTGGCGACGCCGGCGAAGAAGCCACCCATGCCGACCAGCACGCAGGCGGCGGTCGGCGGCGCGAGCTGCGGCGCGACCCGCCCGACGAGATCCGCAAAGATGGCTCCCGTGACGCCTCCAATCACCAGCGACGGGGCGAAGACACCTCCCGACCCTCCGGACGAGATGGTGAACGAGGTGGCGAGAATCTTGGCCGGCAGGAGAAGCACCAGGATCTTGAGCGGCAGTTGGTTGTCGAGGGTGAGCTGAAGCCAACCGTAGCCCCCGCCCAAGACCTGCGGCACTGCCAGTGCGAGGATCGCGAGGAGGAGCCCACCGACCGCCGGTTTGGTCCAGTTGGGAATCGGCATGCGGGCAAAGACGTTGTCGCGCATCCCGTAAAAGACCTTGACATAGATGACGCCGACAACCGCCACCACCATCCCCAGCACGAGGTAGGCAACGAGCTCGTGCGGTCGGGCAAAGTGGATATCTGCGGTGTGGAAGATGGAGTTCCAGCCGGTCAGGGAGGCCACCACGATGTAGGAGACGATCGACGAGATGATGGCCGGGATGAGGGCCTCGGACTCGAAGTCCGGGTCCGAGTACAGGACCTCGACCGCAAAGAGGGCGGCGCCCAGCGGCGCCCTAAACATGCCGCCGATGCCGGCCGCCATTCCAGAGATCACGAGGACCCTGCGGTCGTGGTACCCGAGCCGCAGCAAATCGGCGAGGTAGGATCCGAATCCGGCCCCTACCTGCGCCACCGGACCCTCGCGACCGGCCGAACCGCCCGATCCGATGGTCAACATCGAAGTGATGAGCTTGACCGGCACCACCCGTTTGCGGAGCTCCGCCCGATCTCGATGATAGGCGTTGATGACCGCGTCGGTCCCGTGCCCCTCGGCCTCGGGCGCAAAGGTCTGAACGATCCAGCCCACCGCCAGGCCGACCAATGGCAGGATCAGCAGCAGGAACCACGGGCGATCCGGGAGGCCCCAGCCGGCGTCACCCCCCTCACCGTGGCCGGGAATCTGGAAACCCACGGCATCGTGGAGGACGACCGAGCTGATCCAGTCCACTCCCCAGGTGAGGAAGGCGCCGCCGAGACCGGCGACCACCCCCACGAGCAGGGCGAGGACCAGCCAACGCCCGAAGTTGTATAGGTCCACCCGGTTTGCGAAACGGGTGAATCCCCTGACCCATGCCTGTGTCATTGATGACATGTTTTTTCTACTGCGGCCGCTGTGAGGGACATCTTCAGTCGATCTTGCCGACAACCAGACAGGCGTTCGTGCCGCCGAACCCGAAGGAGTTGCTCAGCGCCACCTTGACGTCGGCTTCGCGGGCGGTGTGCGGAACATAATCCAGATCGTTCTCTGGATCCGGGTTGTCGAGATTGATCGTTGGAGGCACCACACCATGAACCATTGACAGTACGGCAATACCGAACTCGAAACCTCCCGCGGCGCCGAGCAGATGACCAGTCATCGACTTCGTGGAGGACACCATCAATTCGTGGGCGTGGTCAGCAAAGACACCCTTGATGGCCTTGGTCTCGACGATGTCCCCGGCCGGCGTCCCGGTGCCATGGGCGTTGATGTAGTCCACAGCCTCCGGGTTAAGGGATGCATCATCGAGGGCGCCGCGCATAGCGCGGATGGCACCGTCGCCGTCCTCGGACGGTGCCGAGATGTGAAAGGCGTCCGAGCTCATCCCGAGTCCGAGGACCTCGGCGAGAATCGGCGCTCCCCGCCTCCTCGCGTGCTCGAGCTCTTCGAGAATCACGATCCCAGACCCCTCGCCCATGACGAACCCATCGCGGTCCCGGTCCCACGGCCTGGACGCCCGCTCTGGCTCGTCGTTGCGGGTCGAAAGGGCCCGCATCGAGGAAAACCCCGCCAACGGCGTCCCTGTAATCACCGCCTCGGAACCACCGGCAATGATGGCGTCCGCATAGCCTTGACGGATGTAGAGGAACGCGTCGCCGATGGCGTGGGCTGAGGTAGAGCACGCCGAGCACGTCGCCAAGCTAGGCCCCTTGGCGCCGGTGCGGATGCTCACCAGACCCGAGCACATGTTGATGATCGCACCGGGAATGAAGAACGGCG
>CAYPBC010000195.1:0-4831 GCA_964408845.1 uncultured Thermoanaerobaculia bacterium | reverse complement strand
GAGTACGAGGACATGGGCAACGTCACCACCCTAGCCGACCCCTCGGTGGTCGAGGCCCTGATCGAGGCACACAAGGGGATGGAGAAGTAGGAATTAGGAGTTAGGAATTAGGAATGCCGGCCAATCTCGCCTGGAGATTTCGAATTTTCCATCTTGCACGCGGGACGCGTGCGCTACAAGGCCTCCGGTCAGCTTTGTAGCGCAGCCGTCCCGGCTGCATGCACGCGGGACGCGTGCGCTACATAGCCTCCGGGTTGTCTGTTACCAGATCTTGACTCTCTCCTCGGGTGGCAGGTACATCCCGTCTCCCTCCTCGACGGCAAACGCTTCGTGGAATTCGGGCATGTTTGGGAGCGGTCCGAGAACCCGGAACCGCGGCGGTGAGTGAGGGTCGGTCGCTACCCGATTTCGCGTTGCCTCTTCGGTGGCCTTGTACCGCCAGACCTGGGCGATCCCCATGAAGAACCTCTGCGGTCCGGTCATGTCGTCGATGACGGGCGCCTCGCGACCGTCGAGCGACAACTGGTAGGCCTTGAACGCAATCGTCAAGCCCGCCAGATCGCCGATGTTCTCGCCCAGCGTCAGCTCACCGTTGACGTTGAGGTCATCAAAGACCTGGAAACGGGCGAACTGGTCAACGAGGCTCGCGGTCCGCTCCTCGAACTCGGCCCGGTCGCTGTCCGTCCACCAGTTGCGGAGATTGCCGTCGGGATCGTACTTGCTGCCCTGGTCGTCGAAACCGTGGCCCATCTCGTGCCCGATGACCGTGCCGATGGCGCCGTAGTTCACCGCGTCGTCTGCTGCCATATTGAAAAAGGGCGCCTGTAAAATCGCCGCCGGGAAAACAACCTCGTTCCTCGAAGGACTGTAGTAGGCGTTGACCGTCTGCGGCGTCATGCCCCACTCCCACTTTCGAATCGGTCCCCCCAGCTTGCTTCTGTCAAGCTCCCAGTCGAAGCGGTTGGCGCCCATGAGGTTGCCGACGAGGTCATCGGACGCGATCTCGAGGGCTGTGTAGTCTTCCCATCTGTCCGGGTAGCCGATCTTCGGGATGAACCTGGCGAGCTTTTCTTGCGCGGCCACCTTGGTCTCAGGGCTCATCCACTCGAGCTCATCGATAGCAATACCGTAGGCGGCGCGTAGATTTTCAACCAGCTCGACCATCCGCGCCTTCGCTTCGGGTGTGAAGTGCTTTCCGACATAGACCTTGCCGATGACCTCTCCCAGGCTGCCGTTGACCGTGTCAACACCGCGCTTCCAACGCGGACGCTGTTCCTGCTGACCGTTGAGGGTCCGGTCGTAGAAATCGAAGTTCTGCTCGTCAAACGCCGCGCTGAGGACCCCTGCGTATTGGTTCAGCAGATTCCAGCGCATAAAGGTCTTCCAGTCCTCGAGCGGGGTCTCGGAGAATATTTCGTTGAACCCTTCGATGTAGGTCGGCTGATTGATGATGATGTCTTTCTCGCCATCAATGCCGATCGCTTCCAGGAATACCGGCCAGTCGACGCCTCGACCGAGAGTGTCGAGCTCTGCGACGGTGAAAAGATTGTAGGTCTTATCCCTGTCGCGGTTCTCCACCCTCGTCCAGTGGTTCTCCGCGAGCCGCGTCTCGAGGGCCATCAGCATCGCGGCCGACCCGGCGGGGTCGGCAAAGCCGGCGAGCTCGAACATCTTCTCGATGTGGACCACGTACGCCGCGCGCAGCTCGACCGAACGTTCGTCATCCTTGAAGTAATAGTCGCGATCCGGAAGACCGAGACCGGACTGGTACAAGTGTGCGGCGTACCGCGTCGCGTCCTTGCCGTCGATCGAGACGTACGCGATAAAGGGGCCGCCGCCGCCGGTCATCCGGCTGCGGGCGAAATAGGCCGACATTTCCTTCTTGTCGGCGATGAGATCGATCACACCGAGCTCGTCCTCGAGCGGTGACATCCCCAGCTCCTCGAGACGCTCGGTATCCATGAACGAGTTATAGAGGTCGGCCACCTTCTGTTCATCGGTACCGGGCTCGAGATCGGGGTCGGCGGCCAGATTCTGGATGATCGCCAGCACGTCCTCGCGCGCACTCTCGCGCAGATCGCGAAACACACCGGTGGTGGTCCGGTCGGCCGGAATCTCCGTGGTTTCAAGCCAGGTCCCGTTGACATAGCTGTAGAAGTCATCCTGGGGCCGAACACTGAGGTCCATGTTCGAGCGGTCGATGCCGCTGGTCGGGACGGTCGGGGCCGCGACGTCGCCCGTCGAGCCGCCGCATCCCGCAAGAATGAATAGGCACAGTGAACCGAAGAACTTCTTTCTCATGAACTCCCCCTCGTTCTCTTCAGTCAACGCAGGCCGGCCGCTTCGCCAACCCACGGATGGTTGTTCGCAAAAACCGGCTGGATGTTTCAAACCAGCCCGCTGTCGACACACAGTGAGAAGTCCGGGTTAGGATAAATACACCATCACCGGTCTCATCGCGAGATCGGACGGCCCGCGGCAGGGAGGTGCGGTGGCGACGGACAACGACAACAGCCCGGTGTTCGACGGCGAGCTGAGGATTGGCGAGCACTTTCCACGTCCTCTTTTCGAGGACTGGGAGGATCTTGCTCGCCGTTCTCTCGGTTCGCGGACGCTGGAGTCGCTGACACGGACCACTCACGAGGGTCTCGATATCGCACCGCTGTATGGGGTGGAGGATCTTCCTATCGACCGGATCACGATCGAGACCCCACCCCGCGACACCTGGGAGACCTGTTTCCCCGTCGATCTTCGCGAACCCGAGATCGCGATCAGCCAGGCCATCGGGGGGCTGTCACGCGGCGGAACCTCGCTGTGGGCCAAGGTCGACAGGAGGAAGAGCACCTGGGGACGGCTGAATGTGGGCGCGATAACCCGGCTGCTCGAGGTTGCGGGCAGGGCGCCGGTCTATCTCGACGGCCGCGGCGCCACTCCGGCCTTGGCCGCGCTGGTGGCGGCGGCAGAAGCGCGTATCGGCAGTGAAGCCGGCGGTCTCCGGGGCGCCTTCGACCACGACCCCCTCGGTACTCTCGCAGCCGACGGCGCCCTGCCGTGGAGCCTCAAGACCGCCTTCACCCTGATGGCGGACATGGTCAATTGGACCGAAGGACACGCACCGCAGGTTCGCGCCATCGCAGTGTCGACCCTCCCCCATGCCAAGGCGGGAGCAACAGCGGTCTATGAGCTCGCCCTCGCGGTCGCCACCGGCGTTGAGTATCTGCGCCGGCTCGATGCTGCCGGTATCGCGCCCGAAGTCGTCTTCCGCCGCATACGGTTCATTCTCCCGGTGGGGCGCGATTTCTTCATGGAGGTTGCCAAGCTGCGCGCCGTACGATGGTTGTGGGCCCGCATCGGCGACGTCTGTGGCGTCCCGCGGGACGCACGCGCCGTTCCGGTCCACGCGATAACGTCGACCCGGTGTCTGACGGTTCGAGACCCGTGGGTCAACATGCTGCGCGGCACCGTAGAGTCGTTCGCCGCGATCGTGGGCGGGGCGGATGTGGTCACGGTGCTGCCCTTCGATTCGGCCATCGGGCAATCCGACAGGCAAGCACGGTACCTCGCCCTCAACACCCAGACCATCGTGCGCGAGGAGAGCGGCCTCGGTTGCGTCGACGACCCTGCGGCCGGCAGCTACTTCGTCGAACGCCTGACCCACGATCTCGCCGCTGCAGCCTGGGAGCGCTTCCAGCGAATCGAGGCCGCCGGAGGCATGGCCTCGCACCTGTTGTCCGGCGCCGTTGCCCGTGAGCTTGGCGACGCGTCAACCCGCAAGCGACACATGGTCTCCACCCGCCGCGACCTGGTCACCGGGGTCAGCTCGTACCCGAATCTCGATGAGGAGCCGCTCGAACGGAAGCGGGTCGGCCGCGACGACCGGCGGCTCCCGGACGACGAGGACACGGCGGTCCACCGCTCACCAGACGCCGACACCCTCACCTTTACAACCGCCGTCGCGGCCGCCGGGGAGGGTGTATCGGCCCGTGAGCTGGTCGGGATGATCGCCGGCGACGATCGGCCCGAGAGCATCACCGCCGCCGCCGGCGGACGCGAGGCCCGTCCATTCGAAGAGATGAGGGATGCATCGGACGACCACCTCCGCCGCGTCGGCTCGCGACCCCGGGTTTTCCTGGCCGCCTTGGGTCCGCCATCCGAGCATCGAGCCACCACCGCCTTTGTCGCCGACCTCCTGGCAACCGGCGGCATCACGGCGGTTCACGGACCGCGCGTCGAAGGCCCCGAGGACATGGTTGCGGCCTTTGCCGCCGGCGGCAGCCTCACGGCCGTGATCATCACGGCCCCGGAGAGGGCTGTCGAGGTCGTGCCACCCGTGGCCCGGGCGCTGAAGGAGTGGGGAGCGAGCATGATTCTGGTGGCGGCGCGTCCCGGCGTGCACCAGCCCACATGGCGAAACGCCGGGGTGGATGGCTACATCCACCCCGGGTGCGATGCGGTCGCGCTGCTCAGCAACATGCTCGAGGTTGAGGGGGTGAGTCGTGGATGAGTCTCGCATCCCCGACTTCAGCGCCATCGGCCTCACCGCCGTAGCCACCGGAGCGGGCGCCGGCGCCGCACCATCGGTCTCGACCACCCCGGAGGGCATCGAAGTCGCGGGACGATACACCGCCGCCGATCTCGAAGGCGTCGACCACCTCCACTCACTGCCGGGAATGGCTCCCTTTGTCCGCGGCCCCTACCCGACGATGTACGCCTCGCGGCCGTGGACTATCCGTCAGTACGCAGGCTTTTCCACAGCCGAGGACTCAAACGCCTTCTATCGCCGCAACCTCGCCACCGGCCAGAAGGGGCTCTCGATCGCCTTCGACCTCCC
>CAYPBC010000194.1:0-4843 GCA_964408845.1 uncultured Thermoanaerobaculia bacterium | reverse complement strand
GGTTTTTCTGATGTTGAGATAGAATCGCCGCGTGGCTTTCTTGGAACACACCCAGGCCGATCCGTGGCAGTACGCCCTGGAGTCGCTGCGAGACGGTCGACACACGGTGTTGGTCTTTGTGGTTGATCATTCCGGATCAGTGCCGGGCGTCACAGGCACCCGCGTCGTGGTCTCGGGATCGGGCTTTGCCGGTACCATCGGCGGCGGCGCGGCCGAGAAGCAGCTCGTCGAACGCGCGGCCGCCCGCCAGGGTGATACGGAGATCTTCCGCTTCCGCCACACCCCGAGCGGCGGTGGGACTCTGTGCTCAGGAGTCCAGGACTTCGCGATCATGCCGCTGTCGCAGAATGACCTGGAGTCCATTCAGTCAATCGTCGACACGCTAAGAGACCACCGCACCGGAACTCTCCGCCTGTCCCCCGATGGCGTCGCGTTCGAGCCCGGCGAAACGAGCCCGCACACTTTCACCCGCGAACAGGAATCTTGGACGTACTCGGGACCCATCGGTCTCGAGGACACCCTCTACATCATCGGCGGCGGGCACGTGGGCCTGGCCCTTTCGAGAGTCATGGCCACGCTCCCCTTCCGTATCGTGGTCCTCGACAACCGCGAGGACCTGCCGACTATGGCGGCGAACCACTACGCCCATGAACAGCATGTGGTCGACTTTGACCAGATCGGTGATTACGTCGTGGACGGCGATCGTTCGTGGGCGGTGATCATGACCTTTGGGCACGTTCACGACCGAAAGGTCCTCGAAGGGCTACTGGGGAAGGACCTTGCCTACCTCGGTCTGATGGGCTCCGAGGCCAAGGTGCGGCAGATGTACGCGGCCATGACGGCCGACGGCATCGACGCGAAGGGCCTCGAAGGGGTCCAGGCGCCGGTCGGCGTGTCAATCGGCAGCCACACCCCGGAAGAGATCGCGATCAGCATCGCGGCCGAAATCATCGCCGCGCGCAACGGGAGATAAACACCGTGCCTGACGTATCGTTCACTCTCAACGGGAAGACCACCACCGTCTCGTACGAGGAGGGAGAGCATCTCCTGGGTGTGCTCCGCGAGGGCTGCGGGGTGACATCGGTCAAGGATGGTTGCGCCCCCGAAGGGGTGTGCGGCTGTTGCACGATACTGCTCGACGGCAAGCCGGCCCTCGCCTGCCTCACGAACCCGCAGAAGGTCGAGGGGCGCGAGGTTTTGACACTTGATGGACTGCCGGACCGGCAGCGCCGGATCCTCGCCGACGCCTTCGTTCGCGAGGGCGCGGTGCAGTGCGGTTTCTGCACTCCGGGCATCGCCATGCGCGCCGCTCACCTCCTCAACCGCGATCTCACCGGTGATCGGCAGCGCGTGACCCGCGCCCTCGCCGGTCATCTCTGCCGCTGCACCGGCTACAACCGTATCGTCGACGCAATCCAAACCGCGGGTGAGGCGTGGCAGAGCGGCACGAACGTCGGCGACGGGCCACCCCGCCGACCGCACTTCTTCGGCGAAGACTATGGGCTCGGCCGGTCTTCCAACATCCCAGCCGCCGACGGCGTCGGCGCGTCGGCGGATCGCTACCGCGGCCGCGACCAGACTCTCGGGGCCAAGGACTTCGTCGCCGACATGCGGGTCGATGGGATGCTCCACGGCGCGCTCGTCCTCTCCGACCATCCTCGTGCCAAGGTGCTCCGGATCGACACTGCGAATGCCTCCGCGCTGCCCGGGGTCGAACGCACTCTCACCGCAGCGGATATTCCAGGAGTCTGCAACCACGGGCTCATCGTCCATGATTGGCCTCTGATCATCGCAGCCGGCGAGACCACCCGCTGCGTCGGCGACGTGCTGGCGCTGGTGGTCGCCGACAGCGAACACCGCGCTCGAACGGCGGCCGACGCTGTCGAGGTGGAGTACGAGGTCTTCGATCCCATCGACTCCCCCGAAACGGCGCTCGCGTCGGGCGCTCCTGCGATCCACCCGGGCGGCAATTTGCTCGAGGTCTGCTCCTTCTCCCGTGGCAACGTCGAGGAAGCGCTCGAGGATTCGGCATACGTGGTCGAGGAGACCTTCACCACCCAACGAATCGAGCACGCCTTCCTCGAACCCGAGGCCGCTCTCGCCGTCCCGGTCGACGGCAATCTGAAGATATACTCCCAGGGCCAGGGCGTGCACGACGACCAGCGTCAGATCGCGGCCGTGCTCGGCCTCGAAACCGATGCCGTCGAGGTCGAGCTGGTCTCTAACGGCGGCGCCTTCGGCGGCAAGGAAGACCTCTCGGTACAGGGTCACAGCGCCCTCGCGGCGTGGTTGGCGCAGCGACCGGTACGGATCGTTCTGACCCGCCAACAGTCGCTGCGGATCCACCCCAAACGCCACCCCATCACACTCCACTACACCGTCGGCTGCGACAATGACGGCCGGCTGACTGCGGTCCGCGCACGTATCGTCGGCGATACCGGGGCCTACGCCTCGGTCGGGGCCAAGGTCCTCGAACGCGCGGCGGGACACTCGTGCGGACCCTATCGGGTCGCCAACGTCGATGCCGAAGCGCGCACCGTCTACACCAACAACCCGCCCTGCGGCGCGATGCGCGGCTTTGGCGCCAACCAGGCCGCCTTCGCCATCGAGGGCATCCTCGACCGGTTGGCCGAAAAGGTGGGGATCGACGGCTACGATATTCGCGAACGGAACATCCTCAACCCCGGCGACCGTTTTGCAACCGGACAACTGATGGATGAAAGCTGCGGCATCCGGCAGACGCTGGAGGCGGTGCGAGACGTCTACAAGGGAGCGGGCACGGCCGGCATCGCGTGCGGCATCAAGAACACCGGCATCGGCAACGGCATGGAGGACATCGGACGGGTGGCCATCGAGGTGCTGCCGGAAGGCCGCCTCGAGGTCCTGACCGGCTACACCGAGATGGGCCAGGGACTGTTTACCATCCTCCGCCAGGTCGTCGCCGAAGAAACCGGGCTCTCTCCCGAGATCATGACCGTCCGCACCATCAGCGAACCCGATATCGAGTGCGGGATGACCACCGCCTCGCGCGCCACCGCCCTGTGCACGGCAGCCGGACAGATCGCGGCGGGCCAGCTCGCAGGGGCGCTCCAGACATCGACCCTCGAAGACCTTATCGGGCGGCGCTTCAACGGCGAGTTCATCTGCAACTTCACCACCCCGCCGGGCGCCGTCGTCGACGACCCCGTCACCCACATGGCCTTTGGATTTGCGACCCAGGTCGTGATCCTGGCCGAGGACGGCACGATCGAGAGGGTCGTCGCCGCCCACGACGTCGGCCGCGCCATCAACCCCCAGCTATGCGCGGGCCAGAT
This sequence comes from uncultured Thermoanaerobaculia bacterium, assembly GCA_964408845.1. GTDB lineage: Bacteria > Acidobacteriota > Thermoanaerobaculia > Thermoanaerobaculales > Sulfomarinibacteraceae > Sulfomarinibacter. Next base: position 1,529 of record CAYPBC010000194.1, on the reverse strand, counting down.
CGAGGGCGGGGTCCACATGGGTCTCGGCTACGCCCTGTCCGAGGATTTCCCCACCACCGGCGGTGTGCCGGACTCGCTCAAGCTCCGCGACCTCGGCATCCTCCGCGCAGCCCAGACACCCGTGATCGACGTCATCCTCATCGAGGTGCCCGACGGCGTCGGCGGCTACGGCTCCAAGGGTGTCGGCGAGATCGGCCTCGTGCCGACCGCCGGCGCGGTCGCCGCGGCGCTGTACGCCTACGACGGCATTCGGCGAACCGCACTGCCGATGACGGATGCCCCTGCCGCGCAGGCTACCCTTCCCCGGTCACGCACACCACAGAGCTGATCGTTGCGTGTCACGCCGGCCGCAGCCACCAATAACCGGGGGGGCGGGTGGGGTTATATTGGGTTACAGACATGCAAGAAATCGTCGCCACCCTCAACCGTCTGTCGATCGCCGTTCAGTTTGCGGTGGTGATCAGTGTGTTCGGCTACTTTCTGCTCCTGTTGCAGATGGTCAAGCTACACGAGGTGCGTTTGTGGATGTTGGCCTGGCTGGCCAACGCCCTCGCGCTGGCGGCGGTCTTTGTCCACGTCTACGCCGACACTTCGCTGACCGGAGATCGCACCGCCCTCGTCCTGTATCTCGCAGGCAAGACCACGTTCGCCGTGCTCATCGTCTCGGGGGCCCGCCACCACGTGCGTCCGGGCGCCGAGCCACGAATCAACCCGATCATCCTCGCAGTTTTCGTCACCGTATGGAGCGTGGTCCTCGGGTTTGCCGTACCGGATCTCTGGCAGGCTCAGCTGGCCGAGAGCGTTCTCCTGGGCGTTGTCTTCCTCGCCGGCGGCACCACGGTCCTCCGCAATCCACGATCGTTCATATCACGCTGGCTTGGCTGGGCAATGCTGGTCGAAGGCGTCGTCTTCATCTACTCCGCGGTGATCCTGGCTCCCGCGCTGTGGGGGAACCAGGCGGGTTTCAACTACCTCAATTACTCATCGTTCATCGACGCCTGGGCCGAACTCATGCTCGCCCTCGCGAGCATCGCGGTTCTTTCGGATCGCAGGGAGGAACTCCTTCACTATGCGAATCACGAGCTCGTCGAATCCCAGCAGCGCTTGAGCCGGCTCGTCGACACCGATCCCCTGACCGACCTGTGGAATCGGCGAAGTCTGCGCAAGGCCATGGAAGCGGTCAGCGAGAATGGCGGCGCGATCATCTTTATCGACATCAACGAGTTCAAGCAGATCAACGATCTCTTCGGGCACGCCGTCGGGGACACCACTCTGCAACGGCTGGCCGCCCTCATGGTCGAGCAGTTCCGTCCCGCAGACCACATCATCCGGTGGGGGGGCGACGAGTTCCTGGTAGTCGCCCCGGGTTTGGATCAGGTGAGCGCCAAGTCCCGGATCGGGGCGATTCGGGAGGCCCTGCGCCACCCATCGGACGAGGGCCCGCCAATATCGATCGCCGTCGGCGTTGCGGAGCTCTTTCCGGGTGGCGATCCGACGGCGGCGCTCGAGGAAGCCGACCGGCGGATGTT
>CAYPBC010000193.1:0-4849 GCA_964408845.1 uncultured Thermoanaerobaculia bacterium | reverse complement strand
AGAATTAAGAATTCCGCTAAACTGCCCTGCCATGCCGGGTCGTGCCCGAATCCTCCTGCTGACCGCCTGTGTGCTGTGGGCGGTGTCATTCGTCGCCACCAAGGTGGCGCTCGAGGCGGCGCCGCCGCTGGTCGTGGTGACGCTGCGGCTCGCGATCTCCGCAGTCTGCTTTCTACCCTGGATCGTGGCCACCGGTGGCACGAGGGGCCTCGGCGGCTCCCGGGGACTGTTCCGCCTGTTCCTACTGAGCCTCTTCGGCACCAGTCTCCACTACAGCCTGCAGACCGTCGGTCTCCAGTTCACCACCGCATCCAACGCCTCGCTCTACACCACCACCGGGCCGATAACCATCCTCTTGTTGTCGGCGCTCTTTCTCGGTGAGCGGATCACCACGCGCAAGGCGGTGGGCGTCGCCGTGGCAGTCGGGGGCGTGCTCGTGGTGATGGGCTCGGAAACCCTGACGTCCTTCGAGTTCGGCAACGTCAAGGGCGACCTGCTGGTCCTCGCGAGCCTCGTCATGTGGGGCCTGTTCACCGTCTACGGGAAGAAGATGATCGACGAGCTGGGGGCTCCGAGGGTGACCGCGTGGGTGACCGTCATCGGCGCCCTGACGATGATTCCGGTCGGGTGGGCCGAGGCCCGCACCACCGGCTTCAGTCTCACGGAAATAACCGCCGATGCGTGGTTTGCGATCGCCTTCCTCGGCGTCGCCTGCTCATTCCTCGCGACCCTCCTGTACTTCGTCGCCCTCGGGCTCTCGGAGTCTCAGAAGGTGGGGGTCTATCTCTACACCATCCCACCGATGACCGCGGTGGTAGCGTCGCTCTACCTGGGCGAGACCATCACCGCCAACCTCGTGATCGGTGCGATGCTGGTGATCGGAGGCGTCGCCCTGACCGAACGCGGGTAGATGTGCAGGCGAGACGCCCGCACCACAAATCCTGGCAGATTGCTCACGGGTCGTCTTGTGGTGCACGCGTCCCGCGTGCATGGGGCGGGCGGTCATCAGTGCAGGCGAGACGCCCGCACCACAAGGGCTCCGGGACGTTGTGTGCCCTGAACCCTGCACCCTGAACCCGCCCTCAACTCAGCATCTCGGCGGTCAGCTCCTCCAACGACCGCAATTTCACGTCGGCATGGTCGTAATCGGGTTCGTCGAAGAGGTGGGCCGGCGGCACGGCGATCACCCGCATGCCGGCAGCATCGGCGGAACGAACGCCGGCCAACGAATCTTCGATGACAACGCAGTCACCAGGATCGACGCCGAGAATGCGCGCGGTCGTGAGGAACACACCGGGATGCGGTTTACCCTGCTCCTCGTCGACGGCTGACCGCACGACCGCGAATGTGCTCTCATAACCGAGCTTGCGCAACACCGCGTCGATCAGCACCGGCGGTGACGAGGACGCAAGGGCGAGCTCCAAGCCGGCATCGCGCGCGATGGTCATCGCATGCTCGACTCCGGGCATCGGCTCGGCCCGTTCGGCGATCAACGTCTGCATGCGCGCCACGAGCCGGGCTTCCACGTCGGCGGGTGAGGGACCTTTCCAGGGCGCCCGGCGGTACCAGTGGTCGATCACCTCGTCGGTGCGCATCCCCATGGTCTGCTCGCAGTCGGCGTCGTCCAGCTCGAGGCCGATGCCCGCGAATACCTCTCGCTCGGCGAGCCGCCACATCGGCTCGGAGTCGACGAGGATCCCGTCCATGTCGAAAATTAAAGCCTTCATCTTGAGTGCACGCACATACAGACGCTAAAGGGAGGACGCACCACACCTAGTAGGGTACGATTTTGGGTTATCGAGGCGCCCGGATCCCCTCAGACCCCGGTGTCGGGCTCCTTGTCGGGCTCGGTGTCAAGCTCGGTGTCGGACTCGACGTCGGGCGTGGTCGGCCCTCCGACGAGGTCTCCTGCTTCAGCACTCGGCATCGGCTCATCGTCGAACTCGTCGCCCTTGTTCTGCCGACGCTCCAGCTTCTCCTGCTTCTTCTTCTGCTTCTTCAGCTCTTTCTGCCGTTTTTCAAACTTGTAGGATCCACGTTTTCTACCCAAGCTGGCCTCCTCATCCCCACCATAACAGAGTCGGCCACATTCGCGGTGTCGACGTGGCGGTGGTGCGGGTTATGGTCATCGAAGTGCAGCCGAGACGCCCGCACCACAAGGCTGTCCGAGCCCTTGAGTCGGTGGGCGGAAAACGTTGAACGTTCTAACGTTTAGACGTTTAACGCTTTCCTCGCACCCCGGTGTCCAGCAGCAGCGTTCGTGGGTCGAGCACCACGTTGAGATCGCGGTCGAGCATCTCGTCACGGTCTTTGACCACGTGCAGCCGCACCTTGGCGCCCTGCGGGTCGAGGCTGAAAGCGATGTCGACCAGGTCCTCGAAGCGGTCAGCCGGCGGCGGCAGGTGGCCCTCGGCGGTTGCGGGCTCGCTGCGATGGGTTCGGCAGGCCATCCACATCTCGGCGCCGACCTCGCCGGCCATCGCCTTCGCGGCCTTGATGATCTCCGGGTCGAAGTCCTCCATCTCCATGCGATCGAGGATGATCACATTCGGCACGAAGTCCATCGCGTCACGGAGCAGATCGAGGGCCTCTCGCATTCGCTCGGCGGAGAACGAACGCCCGACGTAGGTGTGGATGTGACGCCGCCGCTCGAGCTCGAGCTGAAGGGCGGCCCGGTGCTCGAGCTTGTTCTCCCGCCGCAGCATCTCCCGCAAGAGGTCGTCGTACCAGTCCCGGATCTTGTCAACAGTGCGCTCGAGCGAGATGTGGAGCACCTTTTGCCCGGAAAGCAGAGCGTCGATTCCGATGCCGACGAGGAAGGCGGTCTTGCCGACCCCGGCCCGCGCCATGACGAGCGCGAGGTGGCCGTCGCCAGGGCCCGGATGGCCGTCGCGTTCGAGGAGCGTCCGCGGAGACCGCCGCAGCTTGATCATCAGGTTGGTCATGACTCATCCTCCTCGGTCATCTTGCTCTTGTACTTCTTCATGAGTTCCTCGGTGACCTCGCTCGGCGCCGGCGAGTACTTGGCGAACTCCATTGTGAACTCCGCCTTGCCCTCGGTGGCCGAGCGGAGGTCGGTCGAGTAGCCGAACATCTCGGCTAATGGCACCTCGGCATCGACGCGGGCGAAACCGGCATCCTCGGTGGAGCCGAGCACGTTGCCCCGGCGCTGCATGAGCGACTTGTAGACAGCGCCCTGGAACTCCGTCGGCCCTTCAACCGAGACCCTCATAACCGGCTCGAGAATCCGCGGTTTGGCGGCTCGGTAGGTCTCGCGGAAGGCCGCCCTCGCCGCGGTCCGGAATGCCATGTCCGACGAATCGACGGCGTGCGAGTTGCCGTCGGTGAGCACCACACGCACACCGACGATCGGGAAGCCGATCAGGCTGCCCTTTTCCAGCGACGAGCGGAAGCCCTTGTCGCAGGCCGGGATGTACTCGGTCGGGATGCGACCGCTGCGGATCTCGTTGACAAACTCATAGTCACCCTTCTCGAGAGGTTCGAGGTAACCCACCACCTTGGCGTACTGGCCCGAGCCGCCGGTCTGCTTCTTGTGCAGGTAGTCGAAGTCGGCGCGCCGCGACAGCGCCTCGCGGTAGGCCACCTGCGGCGCTCCGGTCTCGACCTCGGCCGAGTACTCACGCCGCATGCGCTCGACATAGACGTCGAGGTGGAGCTCACCCATCCCCGAGATGATGGTCTCGTTGCTCTCCGGGTCGAGGGTGACGCGGAAGGTCGGGTCCTCCTTGGTAAAGCGGTGGAGCGCCTTCGACATGTTGTCCTGCGCCTTGGAGTCCACCGGGTTGACCGACAGCGAGATCACCGGATCGGGCACGTACATCGACGTCATTGCCAGCCGCGGCCCGTCTGAAACGAAGGTGTCGCCGGTATGGCAGTCGATACCGAAGAGACCGATGATGTCACCAGCGGTTGCGGCGGTGATGTCCTCCATCTTATCCGCGTGCATCCGCACCAGGCGGCCGATCTTGGTCTTCTTGCGGGTGCGGGTCTCGATCACCGTGTCGCCCTTGGTCAGCGTGCCCTGGTAGACGCGGAGAAAGGTGAGCTGGCCGTAGCGCCCCTCGTCGAGCTTGAAGGCGTAGGCCACGGTCTGCGCCGAGGGGTCGGAGGACAGCATCACAGGAGCGGCGTCGTCGTCGAGGTCGACGGCCTCAATGGGCACGTCGGTGGGACAGGGGAGATAGTGGGTGACCGCGTCCATCAACGGTTGCACGCCCTTGTTCTTGTAAGCCGATCCCATCAACACCGGGGTCAGATCGAGCGACAGCGTGCCTCGTCGAATCGCGTCGTAGATCAGCTCCGGGGTCGCGCGGTCCTCGAGCGCCGCCTCCAACAGCTCGTCGGAGAAGAGGCTGACGGCGTCGAGCAGATCGGCTCGCTTCGCCTCCGCCCGCTCCATCATCTCGGCCGGAATCTCGCCCTCCTCGATGATCTCGCCGTTGTCGCCGCGGAAGTAGATCGCCTTCATCTCGACCAGATCGACGACGCCATCGAAATCGGCCTCGAGCCCGATCGGGAGCTGCAGCAGCACCGGGTTGTGACCGAGCTTGTCGCGCAGCGCGCGCGCGACCCGCTCGGGGTTGGCGCCGGAACGGTCGCACTTGTTGACGAAGGCGATGCGCGGCACCTTGTAGCGTCGCATCTGGCGGTCGACCGTGATCGACTGCGACTGCACGCCGGCAACTGCGCACAGCACCAGCACCGCGCCGTCGAGTACCCTGAGCGAGCGCTCGACCTCGATCGTGAAGTCGACGTGCCCCGGGGTGTCGATGATGTTGACGTGGTGGTCCTTCCACTCGACGTAAGTGGAGGCCGAAGTGATGGTGAT
>CAYPBC010000192.1:2601-4863 GCA_964408845.1 uncultured Thermoanaerobaculia bacterium | reverse complement strand
CGAAGGCGCGACAGACTCATAGCCTGGGGCGCCAGCCCCAGGTATCGCGTATCACGACAGGGAGAAGCCCCCGAAAGGGGGCGGCAGATCGCGGCTGCGGCGCCAGCCGCAGTCACCGTATTCCGGTCGTCTGTCGCCGCTTCGCGGCTTGAGCACCTTTTATCGTGCCGTGTTCCTGGGGCTGACGCCCCAGGCTATGGATCTACCGCCGCTTCGCGGCTGTTTCGAATCATAGCGAAGAAATGTGGGGACAAACTGACGTAGGATCACCGGCGTGTGTTAGAACTGGGATTCGGAGGCAGGACCGCCACGAGGCTCTTCACCCCGGGACGACAACATTGCGTCGGGACTTGACACTCATGCCCCAAGCCTTTTCCCGCACTACTCCTCTTCGTTCTCCCGGGTCATCTTGTCGATATACAGCTTTGCCACCTCGTGGAAATCGGGGAGTTTGAGCTCACGTGCGAACTGGTGGGTGTGGCCGCGCACAAACGCGGTTGCCGGGAGTGCTTCAAAATCCTCGTTTTCAATCTGCTTGAGGATAGTGACTCCGATCTTCGTTTCCGCAGAAATCTGATGCAGGCTCAGACCCTGAAAAAGGCGGTGGTGGCGGAAATACGCGCCAGGCTCGGCGGCGGGATCCGGTGCTGGCCCCGAGGGAACCTCGTTTTCAGGGGGAGGCAGCCGGACAGGGAATGGTGCAGCCGGCGCCGACGGTTCGGCACCCATGATGCGGCGATAGGCTTCGTCGATTCGCCGGATCTGGTCTGCCCGCTCATTGTCGTCAAGCAGATTGTAGGTGGCCAACGCGGAAGGTTCGTAGAGCGCTCTCCGATGGCGGTAGGCCTGTCGAACGCGAGGTGTCTCTGCGCCCGGTTCGAGGCCGAGGACCTCCCAATCTTCGGGTCGGGGCTTCATGCGGTTCTCCGCCGGGAATAGGTGAACTTGTCGACCATCTCGTGCACCGCGATCACGAACGGTATTTGTGGGAAAAATGCGGCCGCCGGGCGTTGCTCGATCACCGATCGCACGATGACCTGGTCGTTGGGGAGGCCGCCGAGGAACTGCAATCTGATGCCGAAGTACTCGTGACAGGCTGTGACCATGTCCTCGCCCAATTGCCGATGTCTCGAGTGTTCGACCCTGTTGATGATGAGTGCGGGTCTGAAGCTGCTCGCTTCGGCGACCAGAGCCGCACCGACATCGGGATCGACCGCCCACATGCGGGAGATGAGGTCGCGTGGAGTGCGGATACTGTGTTGCTGACTCTCATTCATGACCTCTTCGAAAGCCGCCCGGACCCGGGCCCTGGGTTCCGCATGCTTGAGCTTTCGGAAGAAGGCGGCCTTCAGGAAATGATAGGCATTTTCGACCGAGGTGGGTTCCGGTACGACCACCAAAATACCCTTTCGTGCTACCAGGAAGAAGTCGAGGACGTTGAACGCGCTGCCGGCGCCGAGGTCGATCACCACGTGGTCTACGTCGAGGGCGTTGATGTGTCGGAGGATCTTTCCCTTTTGCCCGAAATTCGGGTTGGCCATGTCAACCAGCGCGCGGGCGCCGCTCACCAACCACAGGTCTTCGACCGGAGTCGGCGTCAACACATCACTTAGGTTGGATACCTTTTTTGAAATGAAGTCGGAAAGATTTGTCTTCGGGTTCGGCACTCCGAGAAGGGTGTGGAGGTTGGCGCCGCCGAGATCCGCGTCAACCAGCGCGACCCGACAGCCGGTTTGACTGAGGGCGGTGGCGAGGTTGCAGGCGATGACTGACTTGCCCACGCCACCCTTCCCGCCACCGATGGCCCAGACCCGAGGCCCCTTCGGGGCGGACGAAGTGAGTTCCTCACTCATCTCTCAGGGCCGGCTTTGACCGCTGAACCCGGGGGTTTTGGTGACCGTGGTCATCGGGAACATGGTATCACTGCGGGAATCTCCTCGTGTTGCCCGATGTTTGTTGGACCATACACGAATGAACCCGTGGTCACCACCGTATACAGGGTGACGGGTCGAGTTGGGGAATGGCATGGTCTCGATCAACCAATTCCGGTTTCGAGCGTCCGATGGAGAGAGATGAAGAACTTCAGGAGAAAACGGATTCCCCATTTCGACGGTGCAACCCACCGCCGAACCCCTCGTGGTGAGCTGCCGCTATATTCGGCCAACCTCGGCAGCCCGATCTTTGTCGAGTCCTGGAACGGCGGCTCGCCGCTGAACTGGGTCGAGTTCATGGGCCGCTGGGAGATCACCCGGGCCGACCGCC
>CAYPBC010000192.1:0-2501 GCA_964408845.1 uncultured Thermoanaerobaculia bacterium | reverse complement strand
CGGCGCGTATACTTCAGCTAGGAGCGACTCATGCGGATTCAGACACGACTTTTCCTGGGAACCGCGGCACTGGTGCTGACCCTGATGGGCCTGCAGTGGTGGATCTACTCCCGCCAGCTCCGATCCATCGAGGGGGATCTCGGCCGGGTGGCGACGACGGTGGGGCGCGAGATCCTCAGCGGGGATCTCAACGTGTTCTTCGACGAAATCGATGCCGACGCCGAGGCTCACGCCGGTTTCACATGGGTGGCTGCGGAGGGAATCCGGGCCTCCGGCGAGGAGACTGAGAGGGGCATGGAAGCCCCAATCGTGGTGGTTCCCGAGGGTGCGAGAGTGGAGGTCAAGCACTTCGTCAAACAGAGGATCGTCGCGGACGACGAAGACTTCGAACCCGAGACGGTGGTCGAAGAGAGCCGCCAAGTGAAGGTGGGCCCGGAAGCCGGCGAAAAGGGCGGCGCCGATCATGAACGGCGGGTGGAGGCGTTTGTGGGCGATCCGGTCAAGATCAAGCGGTTGACGGTTGCCGTGGAAGGGGAGGATGTTGACGGCGAGAAGTTCCTGGTGGTTCGCGAGCACGACCGCCATCTGCGGAAAATAGCTATTCCCGTTTCTCCCACCGTTGAGAGAGTGCAGGCGACGATGAAGCGATCCGCCGCGGTGGGCGGAATGCTCCTGGTCGTCGGCCTGGTCGCGTCGGGCGTCCTGTCGCGAAGACTCACCCGGCCGTTGCGGGAGCTGGTGGAAGGGGCGGAGGCGCTTGGCCACGGTGATCTCGGTGTTCAGGTGCCGGTCTCCGCGGCGGGGGAGGTCGGAGATCTCCAGCGGTCCTTCAACCGGATGTCCGGACGTTTGGCGGAGCTCGAGGCGGAGCGCGACCAGTGGCAGCGCCGCGAGCACCTCGCACAGCTCGGGGATCTCTCGCGAGGACTCGCGCATACTCTTCGCAACCCGCTGAACACGCTGGGGCTTGCGGTTGAGGAGCTGGCCGAGGGGGAGGGTGAGCGGACTGACCTCGTAGCCACCTCGCGGACCCAGATCCGTCGCATAGACCGCTGGCTGAAGTCGTTCCTCGCCCTCGGGGCGGGGGAGTCGGCGGCGCCCGAAGTCGTTGATCTCGACGAGCTCGTACGGGGGGTGGCATTGGAGTCGGCGCAGGAGGGATCGGTTGTGCGGGTCGAGAACGACGGCGGAGACGTCCGAGCGCAGGTGGTCCCCGGGGCGGTGCGCGCGGCCATCGCGAACCTGGTCGAGAACGCAACCGAGGTCTCGCCCGCGGGCGAGGCGGTGGTCGTGAGTCTGGAGCGCGATGGCGACGAGGCGGTGATCCGGGTCGTGGACCGCGGTCCCGGCCTCCCTGAGGAGGTGAGGCGGCGCCTCTTTGCTCCCCACGTGACCACCAAGGTGGGTGGCTCGGGGATGGGGCTCTTCCTGGCTCGCCAGCTCATCGAGGGCATGCACGGTGGGCGGCTCGAGATCGAGGACGGTGAAGGCGGAGGGACGGTGGCAGCAGTGCGTCTGCCGCTGGCGGAAGAGACCGGCGGTGAGTGACCGCTTTTCGCTCCTGGTGGTCGAGGACGAGGCCCCGCAACGGCGGCTGATCGCCGAAATCCTCGAACGTGACGGTTATGCCGTGCGCGAGTGCGGCAGGGTCGACGAGGCGATCGAGGCGATCGATGAGGAGGTGCCCGATCTGATCCTCTGCGACTGGCGGATGCCGGGCCGGGATGGCGGCGAGCTGCTCGACGAGGTGCGGGGTGGATCACTGGGCTGCGGGTTCATTGTCATGACCGCCTACGGTTCGATCGCGCATGCGGTGGATGCCGTCCGCCGGGGTGCCGACGACTACCTCGGCAAGCCGTTCGAGCGCGAGGCGCTGTTGCTGGCTGTACGGCGCGTGCTGCGCACTCGCCGCCTCGAACGCGAAAACCTCAAGTTGCGCGAGGTGATCCGCGAGGGAGACGGTTTCGGTGAGCTCATCGGTCGCTCGGAGGCGATGGCACGCCTCTACCGTACGATCGAGAAGGTGGCGGCCACCGATGCCACGGTGCTGGTGGTGGGGGAGTCGGGAACCGGCAAGGAGCTGGTGGCGCGGAGTCTTCATCGGACGAGCCGCCGTGCGGATCGCCCCTTCGTGGCCGTCAACTGTGCCGCGATCCCTGAAACCCTGATCGAGAGCGAGTTCTTCGGCCACGAGAAAGGGGCTTTCACCGGCGCCCATCGACGGCGTGAAGGACGCTTCGAGGAGGCGGACGGGGGTACGATCTTCCTCGACGAGATCGCGTCGATGCCGCTGCCGTTGCAGGCCACCATGCTGCGGGTGCTGCAGGAGCGGCGCTTCACACGCGTCGGCGGCAGCGGTGAGGTGGTCTCTGACGTGCGAGTGATCGCGGCCTCGAACCGAGATCTACCGGTGCTGGTGGCCGAGGGCGGATTCCGCGACGACCTGTACTATCGGCTCAACGTGGTGCCCATCGAGCTGCCGCCGCTGCGGGAGCGAATGG
>CAYPBC010000191.1:0-4868 GCA_964408845.1 uncultured Thermoanaerobaculia bacterium | reverse complement strand
AGCACCCCGAGGCGAGAAAACACCGCTGGGTGCGGTGCATCGCCGGCCGCAGCAGGAAGCTGGTGAGATATGCAGGTTAAGACTTTACTCCGGCGTCTCGGCGAGGGCTCCCTGACGGGAGACGGCAGCGCCGTGGTCACAGGCATCACCCATGATTCGCGCAAGGTTTCTCCGGGCTTTGTATTTGCTGCTCTACCCGGAGAGCACGCGCACGGTCTCGACTATCTGAAGGAAGCGGTTGCCGCCGGCGCGGCGGCCATCCTGACCAATCGTCCGCCGCGGAAAACCATCGACCTCCCGTGGATCATGGTCAAGAACCCGCGTTCGGCGATGGCGCGCGCGGCCTGGATGTTGGCGGGGAATCCACAGCGCAAGCTCCAGCTCTTCGCGGTCACCGGAACCAACGGCAAGAGCACAACTGCGCACCTCATCAGCCTCCTCATGCAATCGGCACGCAAACCGACGGCCTTTATAGGCACGCTGGGGGGCCGCCTTCCGGGAAATATTGAGATTGCTGGGGAGCGCACGACACCCGAGGCAACGGATATGGCGCCGATGCTCAAGGGCGCCGTGCGCGTGGGAGCGGTGGCTGCGGCCCTGGAGGTCTCCTCCCACGCCCTCAGCCAGGATCGGGTGGCGGGCCTCGAGTTCGATGTTGCGGTGTGGACAAATCTCACCCGCGACCACCTCGACTATCACCACGACATGGAGACCTACTTCGAGAGCAAGCGTCGCCTGTTCACCGAACACATGGCTGTCGACGGTCGACGGGTGCTTCCGGTGGACGATCCCTGGGGCGCCCGTCTCCTTGATGAGCCCCGTGCGGGCGATGTCTCGTGGGGTCTTGACCGCGGTGCGGTGTGTGCCAGGGATGTTGTCAGCGATCTCGAAGGCAGCCGTTTCAATCTCATTCTTCCGGACGGAGAAATCTCGGTTCACCTACCCCTGGTGGGGGTCCACAATCTGCGCAACGCCCTCGCGGCCGCCGCTGCGGTCCACACGGCCGGGCTGAGCGCGTCCGCCATCAAACGAGGTCTCGAGCGGGCGCGCCCGCTGTGCGGCCGGATGGAGCGAATCGCGACCACGCTTCCGTTCCCCGTGTTTGTCGACTATGCGCACACCCCGGAAGGGCTGCGAGCGGTTCTCCAGGCTCTCAGAAAGATCACCGACCGGCGGTTGATCGTGGTCTTTGGCGCCGGTGGTGATCGTGATCGCGGGAAGCGGGGACCGATGGGGTTTGCCGTTGGTGAGTCGGCCGATGTTGCCGTTGTGACCTCTGACAACCCCCGGACCGAGGACCCCGAGTCGATTGCCGCCGCTGTCGCCGAGGGCGTGCGGGCCGCCGGCGCCGAGCCGCTGGTGGTGCTCGACCGCCGCGAGGCCATCGCCCATGCGCTCGAGATCGCCGACGCGCGGTCGCTGGTCCTGGTGGCGGGCAAGGGTCACGAAGCCTTTCAGACCATCGGCGATGCCAGGATTCCGTTCTCCGACCAGGAGGTTCTGCGCACCGAGGCGGGGAGGGAACGTTGCGTATGACGGCGGCGGAGATTGCTGACGCGCTCGGCGCAGAGGTTGAGGGCTGTGCCGGCGTCACGGTCCTCGGCGCCGAGGTGGACTCGCGTCGGTTGCGAGCCGGCGATCTTTTCGTCGCGTTGGCAGGTGCGCGTCGTGACGGCCACGACTTCGTGGGCACGGCGCTCGAAACGGCGGCCGCCGCACTGGTCCGTGGTGGGGTCGATCTGCCGACCCCGCCGCACGGGCGGGCGCTGGTTCGGGTCGGTGATCCGCTTGCCGCGTATCATGAGCTCGCCCGGCGGGAGAGGCGGGATCGAGGATGGCAGGTCGTCGTGGTGACCGGTTCGGTCGGTAAGACCACCACCAAAGACATGCTGGCCGCCCTCCTCGCGCCTCATCGGCCCACCGGCGCCTCCGAGGGCAACCGGAACTCAACTCTCGGCCTGCCCGCAGAGCTGCTCTCCCAGGATCCGGAGATCGAGGTCTTCGTCGCCGAGGCGGGGATGAGCCGGCCTGGGGAGCTGGCCACCCTGGGCGAGATCCTGCACCCGCAGGTGCTTCTCTACACGCGCATCGCGCCGGTCCACACCGAATTTTTCCCGGACCTGGAGGCCATCGTCCGCGCCAAGGCAGAGCTCTTGCCGTGGCTCGATGAGGACGGCACGTTGGTGGTCAACGCCGACGACCCCCGTCAGGCTGCATTTGCGACTCAAACCCGGGCCAGGGTCATGACCTACGGTGCCGTAGGCGCCGAGGGACGGGTTGAGGAGATGATGGATCGCGGGCTCCTCGGTTCGCGCTTTCGCCTCGTGCTGCCCGATGGCGAGGCGACGGTCGAACTCGCGATGCCCGGTCGCCATCAAACGGAGAACCTGCTTGCCGCCGCGACCGCAGCCTCTGCCTTCGACATCGGAATCGACCGGATCGCGGAGAGCGTACCGACCTTGAAGGCCCCTGAGCACCGCGGACGCGTCTTCTCCCTGGCCGACGGTATCTCACTGGTGGATGACAGTTACAACGCGTCGCCGGTGGCGATGCATCGGCTGCTCGAGCTTCTGGCCAACGCCTCCGGCCGGCGGGTGGCCGTGCTTGGTGAGATGTACGAGCTCGGCGAGCTCTCCCCTCGAGCTCATCGCGAGGTGGGGGAGGAAGCCGCCGGATCGTGCGATGTGCTGGTGGCGGTGGGCGGCGTCGACGCCGCGAGTCTGGCCGCAGCCGCGCGTGAGGCCGGTCTCACCGACGCGGCGGTCCACGTCGTAGAGAGCGCTGACGAGGCGACCGAGCTTCTCAGCCGAGAGCTGCGCCGGGGAGATATCGTGCTGGTGAAGGGCTCGCGCGGCGTCGGTCTCGATCGAACGGTGTCGGCGCTGGTAGGAGAGGAGATGGCCTGATGTTGTACTGGCTGCTCCAACCCCTCGCCGAGGTCTTTGTCGGTTTTAACGTCTTCCGATATCTGACCTTCCGTACCGGGTTAGCGATCTCAACCGCCTTCTTCCTCAGCTTGGTTGTGGGTCCCTGGCTGATCTCCGGTCTGCGCGCGCTGGAGGTGCGGCAGGCGATTCGCAAGGAGGGACCCCAGCACCATCAGGTCAAGGAGGGAACGCCGACCATGGGCGGAATCCTCATCATCGGCAGCGTGGTCACGGCGACGTTACTGTGGGCGGATCTGGAGAACCCGTACATCTGGACCGTGCTGCTGGTGACTCTCGGTTTTGCTTCGATCGGGCTCGCTGACGACTGGCTCAAGGTGCGACGGCAACAAAACCTCGGGCTCACGACCCGGCAGAAGCTCCTCCTGCAGGTTGTGGTGGGTCTCGCGGCTGGCTTTCTGGCCCGCGCTGCGGCGCAGCCCGCGTCGCACGCCGGGTCACTGGCGCTGCCGTTCTTCAAGGATGTTCTCGTACCCCTCGGGATCTTTTATGTGCCGTTCGTGATGGTGGTTCTTCTCGGTTCCTCGAACGCTGTCAATCTCACGGATGGTCTCGACGGGCTCGCGGTGGGCGCCATCGCGATCGCCGCCACCACCTACACCATGTTCGTGTACGCCGCGGGTCACGCAGGCATCGCGGAGTACCTGCGCATTGTCCCGGTTCCGGGGGCGGGCGAGGTGGCGATCTTCACCGGCGCCATCGCCGGGGCAGCGCTTGGTTTCCTGTGGTTCAACTGTCACCCGGCACAGGTCTTTATGGGCGATGTCGGATCGCTCGGGCTCGGCGCCGGCATCGGCGTCGTTGCCGTAGTCGCCAAGCAGGAGCTGCTGCTTGTGCTGGTCGGCGGGCTCTTCGTGCTCGAGGCGCTGTCGGTGCTGATTCAGGTGATCTCATTCAAGACGAGGGGAATCCGGGTCTTCCGAATGGCGCCGCTGCACCACCACTTCGAGCTCCTGGGCTGGACCGAGACCCAGGTTGTGGTGCGTTTTTGGATCATTGCGGTGGTCTTCGCCCTTGCCGGGCTGTCGACCCTGAAGTTGAGGTGACGGTGGGATTTGAAATCTCTTCCCGCGTGCTGATTGTCGGGCTCGGTCGATCCGGGCTCGCTGCGGCGCGTCTCGCCGCCGCCGACGGCGCCGAGGTGTGGATCACCGATCTCCGCTCCGAGTCGGAAATGTCGGATGCGGTGGCGAAGCTTCCGGACGGGGCGCGCACGTTTTTTGGCGGTCACCCGGACGTGTGTCTCGATGATGTGGAGATGGTCGTGGCGTCACCGGGGGTTGCCCCGGATGCATCTCTGATCGAGCTCGCGTGGGCTCGCGGGATGCCGGTGTTCACCGAGGTCGAGTTCGCGTGGTTTCACCGGGCAGCCGCGCCGTTGGCGGCGGTCACCGGGTCCAACGGCAAGAGCACTGTGACCGAACTGGTAGCGCACATGCTGCGCGAGGCGGGGCAGGAAGCGGCGGCCGGCGGCAACATCGGCACCGCAGCCTCGCAGCTCGTGCTCGAGGATGGTTGGGAGAGCTGGGTGCTCGAGATCTCGAGCTTCCAGGCCGAGCTCCTGACGGCCATGAAACCGAAGGCGGCGGTGTTTCTCAATTTGAGCCAGGACCACCTCGAGCGACACAGTGATCTCGCCGGATATCTCGAGGCCAAGCGCCGGCTCTTCGCCTTTCAAACCACGGATGACGTGGCGGTTCTCAACGCCGACGAGCCGGCGGTGGCGTCCACCCCGACGGTCGCGCGACGCCGTTTGTTTTCGATCTTGGGGCCGGCCGACGCGTGCCTCGACGGCGATCGACTGCTGCTCGACGGAGAGCTGTTGCTGAGAGCGAACGAGATACGGTTGAGCGGGGTTCACAACCTGGCCAACGCCCTGGCAGCGGCGCTCGCGGCGACATCGCTCGGCGCGAGCCCGGAGGC
>CAYPBC010000190.1:0-4892 GCA_964408845.1 uncultured Thermoanaerobaculia bacterium | reverse complement strand
GATGGGCGGGAATTGAGAACTGAGAACTGAGAACTGGAATTTACTTGGGTCCGATGATCTTCGAGGTGGTATCGGCGCCGGGGACGACAATCCTCGACATCTCCTTGCGCTGAAGCTCCTTGACCTCTGAAATCATGGCCTCGACGGCGGCCTGGATGGCGACTGGAAAACGTTCCATCGCCTGCTGCAAATTGTCGGCCTCGATTGGGGCCTGAACCGGCAGCGGCCCCATCTGGGACATGAGCTGGGTTTCTCCGATATAGGTCATGGGCCGCCCCATGTCGCGGCTCCCGTCGCTGGTCACCGGGGTCAACTGTTTGATGGATCCCACCCTGAGATCGGTAAAGACCTCTTCGCGGAAGAGGTTCTTGGCATCGAGCATGATCTCGGACAGTGGCAGGGCTTGCGGTTTACCTTCTTCGTTCATCGTTCCTCCTCGAATCTCATGTTGTAGTTACGGGAATATCGGTGGGTGCTCTGACCATGGCCTCCGCCTTTTCAACCAACGCGTTCACGCGCCCCTCGAGGTCGATTCGGTGGGCCTCCAGAGCTTCTGAATCCATTTCCTTCGGAACCGTGTACGGCTCGCCGACAACGATGACCACCTTGGTCGCGAACTTTGGCACCAGGTGCCGGTCCCAGGATCGTGCCCGCCATCCGCGGCGGGCGGCAACGGCCAGTGGCACGAGGGGCACACCCGCCATCCGCGCCACCATGATGGCGCCTGGTTTGCAGTAGCGGCGGGGACCTTTCGAACCGTCCAACGTCACGCACGGAGATGCCTTGTTCTGCCGGATGGCGCGGTAGAGCCCGCGCAGGGCCGCTGCGCCGCTCCGTCGGGATGACCCCCTCACCGCGGTGCTGCCGTAGCTGGCCAGCATCCGCGTCCCGATCTCACCATCCACCGACGGGCTGATGAGAAACGTGAGGTTGAGGCCCTGTCTGAGGAGCCTTGCCACATAACGCGTCACGATCAGGAGCCCTTCGTGCCAGAATGCGAAGACCACCGGTTGCTGCGTGGCAAGGAGTTCCCGCACCTTCTCGTCACCGTGGACCTCGAGACGAAAGCTGAACCACGCCAGCCGTGTGAACATCAGCACGACCGGCACGGCGACGGCAAAGAGCCCCCTCCGCCACCACGTCATTCGACGGGGCGCTGTTTCGCTCGGTCTTTCAGTCATCGATTGCTCGTTCATTGATGAGTTCATCCCCCATCGAGGACCGGGGGATGGTACCACGGGACCAACGTTTAAACGTTACAACGTTACACGTTCGAACGTTTCCCACCCACCCGGCAGATGTCATCCGAATCGGTAATAGACGGGGGACGGACCGAGCACGATTTCGGAGCCGTCGAGTGGCGGCAGCACCTCTCCATCACGCGAGACCGCCTCGAGCGCAGGTCTCGGCAGCGCTGCCCGCGCTCCGGGCGAGACGCTCCATCCGACGACGGTTTCGTCGCCGTCCCTGGTAAACCAGTAGAGATACGCGCCCGTGGGCGCCGGCAGCGGCCCGTGGAAGGTGGCGCCGTCGAGCCGGCCGATCATGGTCCGCATCGCGTACCAGGACGGCCGTCGACGCAGCGAGCCGTCGCTTGCCGGTGCAACGAGACCGTAGCCGCGGGCGATCAGCCGCCACCAGTAGACTCGCTCTATGAGACCGGTGCCGAGCGCCAGCAGATAGTAGCGGACCAGGTAGTCCGCCTGCTCCTCCTCCCCCACCGACACTGTTTTCCCGGCGGGCGAGTGGGGCCCCTCCCACAGCGGCCAGTTGACCTCGGTGATCCAACAGCGCTCACTCGAGTTGCGGCCGGTTTCGGCGATGGCGCGGAGCAGGGTGACCTTGTCCGTGGTGTCGAGACCCATCTGCCTGTTCTCGGGTGCGCCGCGACGGTCCACGTAGAGCAGGCTCGAGACGATGTCGAAGCGAAGGCCGGGAACCCTCCCATCGACCAGCGCCACCAAAGCAAGGAACTCGAAATCGATCACCGCCGGACCCATCACCTCGACCCCTGGTTGACGGCGGAGAATTTCCGCCGCCTCGAGGTAGATCTCCGCATACTCGGCGTGCGTCCAGATGCCCCACTTACTGCGATTGATCGCCTGGCCGACCTGAAACTGGCGACCGAATGGGGTGAATCGCTCCGCCAGCTCCTCGATCGCCGCCCGCCAGCGCGCGCGATCGCGCACCAGATCACGGTTCTGGGGGATGGCGAAGGCGAGCTCGCAACCTCTGCCCGTGAGGGCTTCGGCGAGGCGCTCCTCGTCGTCGTGGTCCAGGTCCCACGGGTGGAGTCGGAGCAGCAACCGGCTGACCCCGAGGTCCTCGATCCCCCGCAGGTGGGCATCGGGATCCGTCGGCCATGGACGGACTGCGAGCCCGATTCCATCGAAAGCGGTCGGCGCCGAGTACAGCGCCTCCTCGAGCTCACGATACCGATTTCGTATCCGCGGCGCCGACGAGGCGACAACACCGAGGTCGCGCAGGTGGGCAGGGCTGTCGGCAAGGCGGATCATCAGCTTTTCGCCGCGCGTCGCGTGCTGGTGGGGTTGATCCGAAAGATGGTCCCACACCGCCCGGTCGCGGGTGGAGGCGTCCGTAGCGGCGGCCGGGATGTGGGGATGGTGGGATCCGCCATGGGCATGCTTCCGGCGCAACCGCAAGCCCTTGAGACGCCTCTTGATCGAGTGTTTGAGGATGTAGGCGTCAACCGACAGACCGTAGAACCACCAGCGAAAGCTCCACCTCGCGGGGATTGCTCCCCAGTAGCCCTCGAGGAAGGCGGCACGGTGTTTTCTCCGGAGCACCGGTAATCGGCAGATATCTCTGGTTCGACGGTACACGCCCGGACGGCGACCGATCCGCGCGCGGTTGAAATCGATCAGTGAGAGCCTGAGGCCCGAATTCCCCTCCTCGACCAGGATGTTGCCCATCGATAGATCACGGTAGACGATACCGGCGTCGTTGATCTCTCGCGCCAGCCGGCCGAGGCGGCCCAGGAACTCGAGGTGGTCGACGTCAGGGAAGTACTCGGGATCCGGTTCGTGGTTGAGACGGCGGAAAAACTGCCGCACCTCAGCCGCATTCTCGAGACGCCGAGCCACGAAGAACGACGGCCCCGCGAGTTCATCCGACTCCACCCACAGGATCGGCTCTGGTGTCGCGAGCCCGATCCCAACCAACTCCTTCGCCACCCGCCAGCTTCGCTCGGCCTTACTGCCCCGGATCCTTCGTTCGAGCACCTTGAACCAGCCCTGGTTGCTGAACTGTTTGACGACCACGGGAGCGGGGCCGGACGCGGTTTTGAAATCGGCCGCATAGATGTAGTTGCGGCCCCAGTGGATAGTCTCGACCGAGGCCGCGGGATCCACCACCCGCGCCACCTCCCCCGCCACATCGGAGGGGCGGTGCGCGGCTGACAGCTCGCCGCTAAAACCGCCTCCGACGAAAGCCTCGAATCGTGAATCGGCATCAGGCATCGGGGAAGGATAGCAGGCCAGGGACGAGCTCGCAGGCGGTTAACGACCCCATCCGGATGAACCACCAAGACACCAAGACCACCAAGGCATTAAATGACCCATCGCGGATCTGTCAGGCGACAATGTCGATTTCACAGACATCGCGCAAACCGCCAGAGCTTCAAATCCTCTACAAAATATTTCCCTTGGTGGTCTTGGTGTCTTGGTGGTGAGGAGTTGCGCTCAAACAACAAAGGAACGCGCGAGGGTGTCGGCGACAGCGAGCCCGGCGAGGGTCGGACGCAGGTGGTCGCCATCTAGACGGAGATGGCCTGACTCGCAGAAAACCTCAATTGTCTCGGCGTTGTCTGCCTGGAGATCGATACCGTGACGCTCGCGGATCTTTGTGAGATCAACCCCGTCGGTGGTCCGCAGACCCAGCATCAACGCCTCGAGAGCGAGCTGCTCGGGTGAAAGCTCTTCCTCCCCTTCGATCGGGGGCCGTCCCTCTTCAACCGCGGACTGCCACAGCCGCAGCTTGCGCCGGTTCCACCAGCGACGGCCGTTTGCGAATGAGTGGGCGGATGGGCCCAGACCCAGATACGGCGTGTGGTCCCAGTACTTCTGATTGTGGCGGGAGCGGTGCTCGGGCGCGGCTGCAAAGTTGGAGACCTCGTAACCCTCGTACCCGGCATCGGCCAGCAGCTCGTGGGTGAGAAAGAACAGCTCCGCCTGCTCCGGCTCGCCAAGCTCGGTAGCGACGCCCCGGTCGAGGCGACGCCCGAAAATGGTGCCCCGGTGGTAGGTCAGCTGGTAGCAGCTCAGGTGGTCGATGCCGAGCGCCACTGCGTGCTCGAGCTGGAGGCGCCACTGCTCCGCGTTCTGTCCGGCGAGGCCGTAGATGAGATCGACCGACACGGTGTCGAAGCCGGCAGCGAGGAGGGTCTCCACCGCCGCCCGCGCTTCGGTCGCGGAGTGCGCGCGACCGAGGAACTGCAGCTCGCGGTCGGCGAAGGACTGGACACCGAGGCTGATGACGTCAATGCCGAGGCGCCTCCACGCGGTCGTGGACTCCGGGGTCACGTCCTCAGGGTTGACCTCGAGGTAGCACAGCGCATCCTCGGCAATTCTGAGCTTCTCTCGCAACCCTCCGAGCACCGACTCCAGCCGTGTGACCGCTACCGACGACGGCGTCCCACCGCCCACGTAGACGGTGTCGAAGGCCAAACCACGATCGTCGTACATCGCCGCCTCGCGGACCACGCCCTCGGTCCAGGCGGCACGACGCTCCTCGCCGGCGATAGTCACCGAAAAATCACAATAAGGGCACACCGAGGTGCAAAACGGCACGTGGATGTAAAGGCCAGCTCCCGCGACCGCGTCCGACGTCTCCGGCTCGGTGGGCGGCATTCCTAATTCCTAATTCCTAATTCC
>CAYPBC010000189.1:1695-4900 GCA_964408845.1 uncultured Thermoanaerobaculia bacterium | reverse complement strand
TCGACCTGCCGATCAAGGTTGTCGGCCTGATACCCGCCGTCGAGAACATGCCGTCCGGAACCGCCACCAAACCGGGAGATATCCTAACCATGTCCAACGGTAAGACGGTGGAGGTGGACAACACCGATGCCGAAGGGCGCCTGATTCTCGCGGATATCCTCCACTACTCGGCGCGCTTCAACCCCGACATCGTCATCGACTATGCGACCCTCACCGGGGCCTGTGTCGTGGCCCTCGGTCACGAGGCTGCCGGGATGATGGGCAACGACGAGGAGCTCCTCGACACTCTCCGCAAGCTCGGCGAGGTGGTCGGCGAGCGGGTGTGGCCACTCCCGCTGTACGACGAGTATCTGAGCTACCTCAAGAGCGAATGGGCGGATATAAAGAACGCCGGCGACCGGTGGGGAGGCGCTGTTACCGCCGGCACCTTCCTCAAGCAGTTCGTGCCGGAAAAGGTGAACTGGGTCCATCTTGACGTCGCGGGTGTTGCGTACAACGAGAAGGAGCACAATGGGCTGCCAAAGGGAGCGTCCGGCTTCGGGGTCGTTCTCACAGTGGCCTTCCTCGAGGATCTGCTGAAGTAAAGAGGATCGAAAAGCGTCGCGATCACTGCGGCGTTTTCCGTCCCGGAAGGTTCGCATGATCAACCCTCCGGTTCTTCGCATCGGACGCCTCGAGTTGGCTCTACCCGTCATCCTCGCGCCGATGGCCGGGGTGACAAACTACCCCTTTCGGTCTCTCTGCCGACAATTCGGTGCAGCTTTGTTCATCAGCGAGATGGTCACCGCCAGGCCACTCGCCGAGGGCCGCGAGAAGACCCTCAAGCTGGCCGACTTCGGACCCCGGGAAAGCCCACGCAGCCTCCAACTCTACGGCATCGACCCGGTCTGGGTCACGAAGGCGGTGCATCGCCTCGTCGACGAGGGACGCATCGACCATCTCGATCTGAACTTCGGTTGCCCGGTACGCAAGGTCACGCGCAAGGGAGGCGGCGCGGCAATTCCAGCCAAACCGCGGCTGCTCACTTCGATCATCCGCGCTGCGGTGAAGTCCGCCCAAGACGTGCCGGTCACGATCAAATTCCGGATGGGAATCGACGACGATCATCTGAGCTACCTCGAGTCCGGACACATCGCCGAGGAGGAGGGGTGCGCCGCGGTCACGCTGCACGCCCGCACCGCCGCGCAGCTGTATGACGGGCACGCGAGGTGGGAGGCCATCGGCGAGCTCAAACGGGCGGTGCAGACGATCCCGGTGATCGGCAACGGTGACATCTGGGTCGCCGAGGATGCACTGCACATGGTCGAGGAGACGGGCTGCGACGGGGTCGCTGTGGGGCGCGGCTGCCTCGGCCGGCCATGGCTGTTCCGCGACCTCGCGGATGCCTTTGCGGGCCGTGAGCAGCAGACCCCGCCCACATTCGGTGAGGTCGCGGAGATCATGATCGAGCATGCCTCGATGTTGGTCAGTTGGTACGGGGAACACTCTGGAATGCTCAGCTTTCGGAAACACGCAGGGTGGTACACCAGGGGATTTCACTCCAGCGCGCAACTCCGCAACCGGTTGATGGCGGTTCGCACATTGGCTGAGCTGAAAGAGGCACTGTCCAACATCGATCGCAATGAGCCGTTCCCAGAACACGGCCACCTGGCACGTCGCGGCAAACGGAGCGGCACCCAAAAGGTGATGCTGCCCAAAGGATTCTGGGACGATCCGGACGACGACACTCCACCGGATGCTGAGGCGGAACAAGCGATTTCCGGGGGCTGATGGCCTTCCACACGATCTCTCGGGTTCAGGGTCCAGGGGGGTGCACAGGGTACAGGGTCCAGGGTTCAGGGTGTACCCTGCACCTTGTATCCAGTATCGAGAACCAGCTGCGTGCAGAAGATAGATTCTGTATGATACCGATGGCGATCATCTACGTGATCTGGAGGTCCACCGTGAAACCCCTGCAGTTCGTGAAAAGAATGCTGCCGGTCGTGGCCGCAATTTCCATGCTGTCCGCTTGCGGTAGTGACCCAGTTGTCGGCGTTCTGCTGCCCATGACCGGATCAGCCAGCACATACGGCCAGTCGATGAAGAACGGAATCGATCTCGCTCTGGACCACGACCAGGCCAACCTCCCCGAGGGATTCCAGGTGCTGTGGGGCGACACCGCCAGCGATCCGGCGACCGGCGCCGCCGAGCTGAAACGGCTTGCAGGCGACGGCGCGGGGTTGTTCGTGGCCGGCACCACGAGTGGTACGGCGCGCGCCCTGCTCCCGGTTCTCGACGAGACCGATACGATTGCGATCTCACCCTCGGCTTCAGCGCCCAGCCTGACCAAGGACTCGAAAAGGTTTTTCAGGGTCTTTGCATCCGATGAACTCGAGGGGCGCCGCGCCGGGCGCTTTCTTTACGAGGACCGAGACAAGACCTCGGTCCTCATCTTTGCCGAGGATACCGCTCAGGCCCGAGGCATTGAGCCCCCATTTCGGCAGGTCTTCGAACAGGCGATGGGGGGCGAGGTGGTCGGCCGCATCGTGATCGGCTCACCGAGATGGGAGCAGGAGTCAGCAGACCTCCTCGCCGCACACCACCCAGCATCCGTTTACATCATCGCCTACGGTGACATGACGATCGACGTTCTTCGCTTCCTTCGCAAGAAGAGCTATGACGGTCCAATCTGCGCGAGCTCCGCCTTCTACACCGGTCACATCGTCGACAGCAACCCCGACCTCGTCGAGGGTGTGTTCTTCCCCCAGCCGGCGTTCGACATCAAGTCCGATACCCAGCCGACGCAGGAGTTCGTGGCCACATATCGTCAACGATTCGATCGTGACCCCGACATTTACGCAGCCCATGCCTTCGACGCCATGCGGGTTGCCGTATTCGTCTCCAATGAGGCCACCTCCTTCAGTGCAACCGAGATTCGCAGGGTCCTGGCGTTTGGAATCGGGGAGTTCCCGGGGGTCACCGGCACCATCCAGTTCAACGACTTCGGCGACGTGCGCCACAACCCGATCATCTTCATCGTCAAGGATGGTCAGGTGCTCAACTACGAGCGATATATCGCGGAGGAGAGGATCAAGATCGCCGAGAAGATCAAGGAACTCCTCAAGGACTGAATCGCAGATCTAGATGAGGGTTCGCCTCGAGTCCATAGGATGCCGGCTCAACATCGGCGAGATAGACGCCCTGGCGCGTGTTCTTGCGACCGCCG
>CAYPBC010000189.1:0-1595 GCA_964408845.1 uncultured Thermoanaerobaculia bacterium | reverse complement strand
TGCCGGCTCAACATCGGCGAGATAGACGCCCTGGCGCGTGTTCTTGCGACCGCCGGCCATCGGGTCGTGAGTCCCGGAGAGACGGCGGATCTGTGCATCCTCAACACCTGCACCGTGACTTCAATTGCTTCACGCAAGTCGCGCCAGCTCATCCGCCAGCTTCGTCGCGGAAACCCCGAATCCAAGATCATCGTCACAGGCTGCGAAGCCGAGATCGCCCCTCGTGAGGTCCATGCCGCCGGTGTGGATCTAGTGGTCGGCAACGCCGACAAGGAACGCCTGCTCGAGCTAGCCGAAGCTCGAGGATTGCTCGACATACCAAGCGCCGACCCCGACGCCCAGGTAATTTTCGAGCCTGGCGACGCAACCAGGACGCGCGCCTTCCTCAAGGTCCAGGACGGCTGCGACAATCGTTGCAGCTTTTGCATCGTCACTGTCGCCCGCGGTGCGGGTCGAAGCGTGCCGGCCAACACCGTGCTGAACGAGGTCCGCGAGCTGCAGCAACATGGTTACCGAGAGGTGGTACTGAGCGGTGTCCACCTCGGGTCTTACGGTCACGACCTCGGTGATCGACAAGGTCTGCAGCGTCTGGTCGAACGCATCCTCGCCGAATCCGATATCGAGCGATTACGGCTGTCCTCCCTCGAACCGTGGGATCTCGATACCCATTTCTTCGAGGCCTTTTCAAACCCGCGGCTTCTACCCCACCTCCACCTGCCGTTGCAGAGCGGGAGCGATGGGACCCTCAAACGGATGGCACGTCGCACGACCCGCTCGGAATTCTCGGCATTGGTCGGCGGCGCCCGCAAGGCGGTGCCGGGGATCGCCATTTCCTCTGACATCATCGTTGGCTTCCCGGGAGAGACCGACGAGGAGTTCGAACAATCGATCGACCTGGTCGAGGCACTCGCCTTTTCGCGGCTCCACATCTTCCGCTACTCACGGCGCGAAGGCACGCCTGCGGCCACGATGGCGGCGCAGGTGCCGGGACCCGTCGCAAAGGAGCGCAGCCGGCGCATGCACGCACTCGCCGCCGATCATGAGCACCAATTCAACTCACATCTCATCGGCCGCACCGCCGATGTCCTGTGGGAGACCGCCGAGGACCACGGCAATGCCCTCCGCTGGAGTGGGCTGACACCAAACTACGTCCGCGTTACGGCGACCACCACACCCGATGAAGATCTGCTCAACGTCATTACGCCGACGGAGATTACCCAGGTGGTACCCGGAGGAGTGGTTGGTAGAATTAGGAATTAGGAATTTCGAATTTCGGATCTTCCGACCAGCCACTCGGGTACAGGGCCACCCAATCCCGCAGCGAGACGCATACACCACGAAGGACAAATGCATCCGGGTTGTCTTGTGGTGCGGCCGTCCCGGCCGCACGTGCAGGCGAGACGCCTGCGCTACAAGGGCGCCGATCACTTCACTACGGGAAGCCCCAGTCGGCGTGGCGATGTCGCGGAGGGTCTCGTCGCAAGGGCTCGTTCACCGGAGGTGCCTGGCTTCCCGACATGACGTCGCCCCCAAACCGCCTGCGGCAGCGGAGTGAGCTCAGGCCTCATCCGAAGGAGGAGGCCATGAGCCACGCG
>CAYPBC010000188.1:0-4906 GCA_964408845.1 uncultured Thermoanaerobaculia bacterium | reverse complement strand
CCGACCCAAGAAAATCGCAGATCACGCAGATAGACGCAGATGTTCTCTTCGACCCTCGCCGCGACGTGAATGCCCGTTGACTCTCTACGGGTCTGAGGGTTTCCCTTGGGTTGGTGAGCGGGCTTCGTGTCTTTGTGTCTTCGTGTTTGGGACGTGGGTGGGGCGGACTTTTTCGGTGCGTCAGTCGGTGGTGAGGGGGACCGGGGCTACTGTGCGGGGGTCGCCGCTCCGGCGGTCTATGACCGAGGCGTAGATTGCGAGCGGCGCGTCGATGTCGACCCGCAGAAGAAAGCTCTCGACGGTGCCGCAGGGCGACCCTTCATCGACCGCGGGGGTGAGCCGGAACTGGTGCCAGCTGTTCCCGGGAATCTGTACACGATGGGGGAGGAAGACCTCGCGCCCGTTGATTCTCACCGCCCGGTCTCCCTCGTGGGGGATGTCGAGCACTACCTCTACCTGATCGGCGCCCGGGTTGGCGAAACCGATAAACGTGTCGAAGGCGAGCTCGCCGCATGGGTTGCGGCTCCACATGAGGGCCGGGAGGAGATGGGCGCCGGCCGCCGGAAGGCGCTCGATCGGGATCGCCTCGAAGGCCTCGCCGCTGCCCGAGAGTACCGCCGTGCCGCCATCGTCATCGGTGTCGCCGAGGTTGACCAGGCGGCTCGTGATGTGCACGGGGCCATCGGCTCTGAAGACCAGCCCGCCGCGCGCGCTGTCGGCACAACCGAGGTCCGTCGCGAGGCCGTTGGCGGTCCAGATTGCCGCCGATTGGGGCGGCACCACACGGGTCGGAGGCATGAATAGATCGCAGGGCGTCGGTTTGCTGATGTCCCCCGGGAGGAAACGGGCGAGCTCGACCAGCAGCGGTTGTTCGCCGGGATTGGTGAGATAGATCTCCGAGCTCCAAAGGCTGCCCGAACGTCCTTCGAGATTGTGCGCGAAGACCGGCAGCACGAGCTCGCCCGCCGCCGCCGGCACGGCGGCGAGGAGGAGGATCGCGACCGGCAAGATGCGGCAACGGATCATCTAATAGGCCTTCCATCACGGACGTTCTCCGTGATCCTCCATTGTATACGGTTGTCGGCCGAATGGTGTTGGGGCGGTGTGAATTCGATGTAATATTCCTCCAATCGCGTTGGTCCGCCGGGCGTTCTGTGCGATCTCGGTTCCGCGCTTGAATCCGAGCCGGGTCCGGAGACCAATTCGGCGACAGGAGGTCCGGATGAATCTACCCGCAGGCGCCATTGCACCGGTGCCGACTGCGCTCGACAAACACCTGCGAATCGATCCCGTGGCTCAGGAGGCGCATCTGAGCTGGCTCACCTCCGAGGGGCTCGACGGCGTTCTGGTGCTGGGCACAAACGGCGAGTTTCCGTCGTTTTCGCTTGCCGAACGGATCGTGGTGGCGGAGACCGCGGTAGCGGCCGCTTCCGGAATGCATTTGATTCTCTGCGTCGGATCGTGCGCTCTTCCGGAAGTACGGACCATGCTTGATGTCGCCGCGCGGTGCGGATACGAAGCGGTTCTCTGCCCGCCGCCATTCTACTTCCAAAGGGCGCAGGCTGGCGGTCTGGAGGCGTTTTTCCGCGAGGCCCTCGACGCCTCGTCATTGCCGATGTTGCTCTACCATATTCCGCAGGTGACCGGCGTGCCAATATCGGAGGAGATCCTCGACCAACTCGAAGGGCACCAACGTTTGGCTGGCGTCAAGGACAGCTCCGGCGATCCCGACGAGCTAACTCGGCTTTGTGGGCGTTTCCGGGGTCGGACATACATCGTCGGTTCCGACCGTCTCGTGACCGACTGTCTGGCCGCCGGAGGGAGTGGCAGCATCACCGCCGCCGCCAGCGTAGCCCCTCGGCTGGTGAACGCGGTTCATCGGGGAGAGGCAGCCCAAGAGGAACTCGATGTTCTTCGGGGGTTGCTCGAAGATTACGGCCTCGGGCCATCGGTGAAGGCCATCCTTCGCCGCGCCGGGCTGGGAGACTACGCGACGCGGCCGCCGCTCGTTGGCCTGGGTCCTTCAAGGACGGACGAGCTTTGGGCGGCCTACTGCCGTCTCGTGCCGGATGAGCATCGGCCGAGAACGGTAAAACGTTAAACGTATGAACGTTTGCACGTTTGAACGTTCCGCTACCTCCGCCGCACGCGGGCCGTTTCCCGAGGCGCTTCCCGTGAGGTGCCAGGCACGCCGCCACGATGTTGAGGACAACATCATGTCGGGATGCCAGGCACCTCCGGTGAACGCGGACCGTTTCCCGAGGCGCTTCCGAAAATCCGAAATCCGAAATATTCCGAGGGTGGGAGGTTAGGCTGGAATTCCTAATTCCCAATTCCCAATTCCTAATTTCCGCTGGGGATTCCCAGCCGCCCGAGGACGCCCTCGAACCTCGGGTCCTCCCGCAACGGGTCCATCGTTGGCATACCGATGAAGGCCGCAGCGGGATCGCCCTCGGCGATGGCCTTGTCGAGCCACTCGAAGGCGGCATCGATGTTGCCGAGACCGCTGTGGACCTGCATCAAGGAGATAGGTTGGGTGCATTCTCCCGGAGACCTTGCCAAGAGCTCCTCGAGGATCTTCTCCGCCTTCTCGCGCTGCCCGGCGATGCCATAGGCCCAACCCAACCAGCTCAGATAATAGGCGCCGCGATCGGACAGCGTCACGGCCTTCTCAAGGACCGTCAAGGCCTCATCGTGACGTCCGAGGGCGCTGTAGTTCGCACCCAACATGAACAGGCTGTAAAGAGAATCCGCGTCAATGTCGACCGCTTCTTCGAGCGGCGAAAGGGCTTCCGTCCGCCGTCCCGCCGAGACCAGGGCAAGCCCCAGGGTGGTGTTGGCGTACGGCGACAGTGGATCGACCTCGATGGCGCGGGTGGCCGCCGCCACCGCCTCGTCACCCCGGGACAGGGTCGACAGCATGAAGCTGTACCAGCAGTGGGCCAGCGCGTAGGAGGGGTTGGACTCGATAGCCGCCCGGTACTCCCTTTCAGCCGTCTCCCAGTCATAGGCTAATTGGGCGGCTTGATGGCCGAGCGCGGCCCGCACCTCGGCCACCTCGGGCGCCAGCGAGAAAGCGCTCTCAGCAGCTGCGTTCGCCCTGGCCCTGGCCACCGCCGGATCCAACCCGTAGTGGGCGAGGCTGCAGTAGGTGATCACGAGGCCGGCGTGGGCCAGCGCGTATGAGGGGTCCTTTTCGACCGCCTGGTCGAAGAACTCCGCGGCCTTTTGCAGCGAACCCGTCTCACGCTTGTACCAGTTGTGCTGTCCCTTGAGGTAGAGCTGGTACGCCTCAAGGGAGGCCGTCGGCCGCTTCAACTCCTCCGCGGCGCCCGTACCCAGCTTCATCTGGAGCGCCTCGACGATGCTCTCCGAGATCTCGTCCTGGAGGGCGAAGACGTCCTCCATCTCCCGGTCGTAGCGTTCGGACCAGAGCTGGAAGCCGTTGCCGACGTCGATCATCTGGACGGTGACCCGGATGCGGTTTCCGGCCGTGCGGACCGACCCCTCGAGCACCGTCTTCACCTTGAGCTTTTCCCCCACCTCCTGGATGTCCTGCGCCTTTTCCGTGAACCGGAAGGCCGAGCTGCGAGCGGCGACTCGAAGACCCTCGATCGTGCCCAGGCCGTTGATGATCTCCTCGGCCATTCCCTCGCAGAAGTAGTCCTGTTCGGGGTCCGGGCTCATGTTGGTGAAAGGCAGGACGGCAACCGAGGTCAGAGATTTCGCGGCAGACGCTTCGTCCGCAACCGCGCCCGACGAATGCACCCCCGTTTCGAGGTCCGTGATGGTCTCGAGCGCGAACACAAGGTCGCGGGCGGTCTGGAATCGGTCGTGCACGTCCTTCTCCAGACAACGGCTCACGACCCGCTGCAGGGCTGGAGAAATGAAGCTCTGGGTTCCGGCAAGGTCCGGAGGGTCTTCACTCAGGATCGCGCCGATGACATCAGCCGAGCTCGCACCCTGGAAAGGCCTTTGGCCGGAGAGCATCTCGTAGAGGATGACTCCCAGAGAAAAGAGGTCGGCGCGCTGGTCCACCGCGAGGCCCCGGGCCTGCTCCGGCGACATGTAGGCGATTGTACCGAGCACCGCCCCGGGTTGGCTGTGGCCGAGGGTCGGCACCGCGGTATTCGAGTCATGGGAGAACGTCGCGGCAACCTGTTTCGCAAGCCCGAAGTCGAGAATCTTGACGAGCCCGTCCCTGGTCAAAAAGACGTTCTCCGGCTTGAGGTCCCGATGCACGATGCCCCGGTCGTGGGCGGCGACCAACCCGCCGGCCATTTGCCGGGCAATCTCCAGAGCCCTGGTGGACGACAGGCTCGTCCGCTCCAACCTCTCACGCAGGGTTTCGCCCTCGAGAAGCTCCATGACGGCATAGGACAGACCCTCGTCGCGGCCGAAGTCGTGGATGGCGAGGATGTTCGGGTGCGAAAGAGCGGCGACGCTCTGCGCCTCGCGTTCAAATCGCGCCAGGACCTCGGGGTTTTCTGCCAATTGCTCGGGGAGGACCTTGACCGCCACATCCCGATTGAGCCGGGTGTCGCGAGCGCGGTAGACCTCACCCATTCCGCCCGAGCCGATGAGCTCGCGGATCGAGTACGAACCGAGGAGTGTGCCTTGCTGGAGTTTCATTCCCAACCCAGAGTCTTCGAGATGCGATCTCATAGTACATGAACTGAGGTTTGGTGAGCTTCATTCCAACGGCCACGCGCCCCGTTTCCGCACGCGCTTCCCGAGAGGAGCCACCCTTGACATTGATTGCCCGCAGCACCCTGCCGAACCGGAAGAACGGTGCTCAAACAATGTCAAGAATGGCACCTCCGCCGCACATTTCGGTAGGGGGTTGGGTGGGAATTCCTAAGGCTCTTAGGAAGCTAACGTCTGCGAAAGGAGGCGTATGCTTCTG
>CAYPBC010000187.1:0-4920 GCA_964408845.1 uncultured Thermoanaerobaculia bacterium | reverse complement strand
GGCTCCTCGGCGAAGGTTGGTGCAAGTACGAGTTCGACACCAAGGCGCGCAACGGAAACGGTAAAGCCGCCCGCCCACCGGCGTCACAACGACCCAACGGGAACTCTGCCGAACTCGTCAACTGACGGGAGAGTTCTCAATTCTCAATTCTTAATTCTCAATTACGGCCCATCGCCCACAGGCTTGAGCTGCATGTATGCCGCTCCCATCGATGACCATGTCGCGCAGCGATGGCATTGAGAATTGAGAATTAAGAATTGAGGATTTCGAGTGTCTTGTATTGGCCGCCGAGCCAGCGTTTGACGTCGATGGTATACCACCTCGAGAAGCGCCTGCCGGACGGGCCGCCGGCGAGGGCGGTCCGGGCCGAATCGTTGCCAAGATCGGTGATGAAACGCCACGACGGGGTGAACGTCGTCTGCCGGTCGAGAGAGGTGAAGATGCCGCCCTGAACCACCGTGGCGCGGTTGCCCGGGAGCTCGACCGGGCCGTAATCGAAACCCAGCCACGCCGGCAGCCGGCCCTCAAAGAAGATGTTCTTCATGACGATCTGCTGCCGCCGCCCCCACGGCATGATGGCGTCCAGGTCGACCTCGGTCAGGACCTCCTCCAGAACGCGCGAGAACAATCGTTGCCGGCCCTCCATGCCGAACCACGAGGGGTCGTCCCCGAGGAGGACGTTGTCAAAGAGGTGGTAGTAGTCGGCGAGGATTGCGGTCGATGCGACGGTGGCATCCCATGCCGCCTCCCCGAACAGTCCTCTGCCAAAGACCTCGTGCAGGAGGGCGTGGTAGACGGTCTCGAAGAGAGTGGCGCCTCGCGATGCGACGTCGTACCGCAAATCCCAACCCGCGAGCATCCGACCGGCGAAGGTCGCCGGCAGCAGCGGGAGCAGGATCGCCATGAAATGTTCGGCCTGCACCGAGTAGAGGTCGTTTTGGATCCGCTCCATGTCATCGAGAGTGCAGCTCGTACATTCTGAGAGCAGCTCCCGGATCCGGTCTGCGCGATACGAGCCCATGGGCAGGTTGACGACCAGCGGCCCTGCGGGTGGGTTGTGGTCGTCGTTGGCCGTCGCCAGGAAACCATCCGAGGGGTTGAGGACCGAGTGCAACCGCTCGCCCGGGACCAGACCTCGCCAGTGCCGGTGTTCGTCCCACGCGGGGACCGGGTAGAGGCCCGAGTGGCGGCGGTCGGGGAGAAGGCCCGACTGTTGGTAGCCGATGTTGCCCTCGCGGTCAGCGAGC
Source organism: uncultured Thermoanaerobaculia bacterium (assembly GCA_964408845.1). Classification (GTDB taxonomy): domain Bacteria; phylum Acidobacteriota; class Thermoanaerobaculia; order Thermoanaerobaculales; family Sulfomarinibacteraceae; genus Sulfomarinibacter. The sequence goes on along the minus strand of CAYPBC010000187.1, from coordinate 3,673 downwards.
AGCCAATTGCAGGAGATCGTGACCTCACGCAGTGAGACCTGCGCCTCGGGAACCGTCCTTAGCTCGGGAAGCCGGGCGAGGGCTTCGAGCGAACGGGCGGCGCCACCGCGGTGGGCCGACCACGCGCGGGTGAGGTAATACCCGTCACCAAGCTCGGCCTCGAATACATCCGATTCGAGCACGCCGAGGTCGTTTTCCCGTATCGTGATCGTGATCGGGTCGGCGCCTTTGCGGCGTATGGTTTCGGTGCGGATGTCGAGTGGCAGGTAGCCGTCACCGCGGCGGCAGGCGCCGTCGCGGCACTCCTCGAGGAAGTAGTCGACCATGTCCATAAAACCGTAGGTGAAACCAAAGCTGAGGTGACGGGTGCGGCCCATGATGAGGCCGGGAATCCCCGGCATAGTTGCGCCCAGGCGGTAGTCGTCGCGGGTCTCCATCACCGTCTCGTACCACACGGCGGGCAGACGATTGCACTCGAGATGAGGGTCGTTGCACTGAAACGGCATGCCCGACGAGGTACGAGAGCCGGCCACCGCCCAGTTGTTGCTGGCCATGACGGTCGGCATCGCGGTCAGCCATCGAACGGACTCCGGCAGCAGCGGTTGCACATGGCGCAACTCGCCGAGCTTTTCCACCACCACGTCGTCGAGGCCGTCGAGATGCGGCGTCAACAGCTTCTTCAGCGCGGTCGTGGACACGCCGGCGCTCAGCGCCTGGATCAGGTACTTCTCCATGTCCTGCTGCGACTGGGCGAGTCCGACGTAGGACATGATCTTGATCGTGAGCAGGGTGTCGGCGACGGTCCAGGGCTCCGGCCGGTAGCGGACGAGGGCCAGCTCCAACGGCCGACGCGTGTGAGCGAGGTAAAAGTTGACCCCCTCCGCATACGCCTCGGCCAGGAGCCTCGCGTCGGCCCCGAGCCCGCCGACCTCCTTCTCGGCCTCCGTCCTCAAACCCATTCCGCGCATGAACACGTCGATTGCGAGGGTGTCGTCATCACTGATCAGACACTCGCTCAACCGCCCCTGGCCGGCCAACCGCACCAGCATCATCTGCACCATGCGGTCGTGGGCATGTGCAAAGCCGAGACCCCGGGCGAGGTCGAGATCGTCGTCCGCCCGCAGTCGCATCACGCCATCCGGCGTGCGCGAGAGCTGGATCCGCGCACCGGAAATATCGATCAGGCGCCACCGCCCCGTGATGTGCACCCTGGAAAACCTCCGAACCCGCAGGATAGCAGGATTGTCGAGGTGCTCTGGATTCGAAATTCTGATTCCGGAATCTCCCGATCCGTGTATGATGCTCGGTCATTGAGGGAGGTCTTTTGGGTGCTGATGTCTCGATGATTGGGAAAACCTGCCTGGTGACCGGGGCCAACTCCGGGATCGGCTTGGAGATCGCGCGCGCGTTGGCGGCCAATGGCGCTAGAGTCCTGATGGTCGCCCGAAGCGCCGATCGCGGCGAGGCGGCACGGGTGGAAGTGGTGGAGTCGACGGGTAATGACTCCGTCGAACTCCTGTTGTGCGATCTTTCTTCGCAGCGTCAGGTGCGGAAGCTCGCCGACGAGGTCCTCGATCGATGCGGGGAGCTGCATGTCCTGGTCAACAACGCGGGACTGACTCTCGGTGAACGGACGCTCACCGAGGATGGTATTGAAACAACGTTCGCGGTCAACCATTTGGCGCCCTTCCTGCTGACAGAGTTCCTGCTCGAAAGGCTCGTCGCGAGCGCACCGGCGCGGGTGGTGACGGTCGCATCCGACGCACACCGCGGATCGAAGATTGATTTCGACGACCCCTCGGGTGAGCTGAAGTTCAGCTCATGGGGCGCCTACGGCCAGTCGAAGCTCGCGAACATCCTCTTTACCAGCGAGCTGGCGCAACGCCTCGAGGGAACCGGCGTCACCGCCACCTGCCTCCATCCAGGAGTCGTGAGGACCGGTTTCGGCAGTCAGGGACCGGCGCTCATCCGGTTCTTCTTCAAGGCCGCCAGTATCTTTCTCTTGACGCCGGAGCGCGGCGCCGACACCGCCATCTGGCTTGCGTCCTCACCGGAGGTGGACGGGGCGAGTGGCGGATACTACGAAAAACATCGGATCGCCACACCGTCGCGGGCCGCCTGCGATCCCGAATCGGCTCGAAGATTGTGGCGGATGAGCGAGCGTCTGACAGGCCTCCAGCCGGCGGATGGGTAGGGTAGGGAAGCCATGCGGACGTTGACGGGACTTGTGCTGGCGACAGTGCTTGCAGCCGGTTGTGGGCTCAACCCGCCGCCGCCGGCCTCGCTGCGTATCGCCTATCCATACGAGATGGTGACCATGGACCCCCACGCACACGTCGACATGGTCACCGATGCAGTGCTGGGAGCGGTCTACGAGGGATTGGTCCACTTCGAACCGGGGCTGCCGGTGCGGCCGTGGCTGGCCGACAGTTGGACGACCCCGGATGACTCCACATGGACGCTCCACATTCGCGAAGGCGTTCGATTCCACGATGGGTCGATGATGGAACCGGCAGACGTGGTCGCCTCGATCAAACGCGCCCGTGCGAGCAAGATCATGGGCCATCAGCTGGATGAAATCGATCGGGTGCGGGTGCTCGATGATGTTGCAGGGACAATCGAGATCACGACTGCCCACCCGGCGCCGCTGCTCCTCACGCGCCTCGAGAGGGTGCCGATCGTCCCCCGCGGTTTCAATCCCGCCGATCCGGTCGGCACCGGCCCCTACCGGTGGCTGAACGGATCGATCCAGGGGCCGATCCGGTTGCAGCGGTGGGATGGCTACTGGCGGGGAGCGCCGGACTTCAAGGAGGTGAACATCCTCTTTGTGAGTATCCAGGAGGAGCTGGAAGAGCTCCTCCACGGGAAGAAGCTCGACGTGGTCGCGTCGGTGACGGTGAGCTATGTCCGGGATCACGAACCTCAGGCCGAATGGCGACTGGTGGCCAGCCCGGCGGTCACCACCACGTATCTCGGTCTCAACGCGACCCAAGAGCCGCTCGAAGATCTCAGAGTCCGCAAGGCGATCAATCTCGCCGTCGACCGCCGGCAATTGGTGGCGGACATCTTTCCGGAGGGTACCGCACGCGCGGCGCGGTCGCTGGTGCCCCCGGAGATCTTCGGCTACAGCCCTAACCACCGGAACCACAACGCTGATCCCGCGCGCGCCCGAGAGATCCTGGCCGAGGTCGGACTGCCGGCAGGGACGATCCTGCACTTCTTTTATGTCGAACGGTACACCGAGGTCGCCGAGGCGATCGCCGACTCCCTGATCGCGGTAGGTCTGGAAATCGAGATGAGAGTCGTCTCGATCGACGAGTTCTACCGCGGTTTCCGCGAAGGAACGAATCAGCTCTTCCTCTTTTCCTGGACCTTTGGGGTCGCGGATGCGTCACCGTTCCTGGACACCATCGTTCACAGCCGCGATCCGGATCGGGGCTTGGGGACCTTTAACGGTGCGGGATTCTCGGATCCTGAGTTCGATGCCATGATCGACGAAGTCGCCCACGAGCCGAGGTCGGAGGTCCGGCTCGAACGCCTCCAGCAGACGCTCGCGATGGTGGGAGCGATCGAGATCTATCTTCCCCTCTACCAGCCGTCGACCCTGGCCCTCGTTCACGACGGTTTTGTTCTCGAGGCCTTTGCGGGTTCCGTCGTCCGACCGCAGGACGTG
>CAYPBC010000186.1:0-4931 GCA_964408845.1 uncultured Thermoanaerobaculia bacterium | reverse complement strand
CCACGGTCACGGTCAAGGTTTTCTTCGAGGCGGCGCACCGGTTGCACAACCCGGCGCAGTCGGACGAGTGGAACCGGCGCGTTTTCGGCAAGTGCAACAATCCACACGGCCACGGCCACAACTACGTGATCGAGGCTGCGGTCACGGGTGAGGTCGATCCCGAGACCGGCTACCTCATCGACATGAAAGACCTCAAGGCCGTCCTCAACCGGGTAGTCATATCCGAGGTCGACCACCGACATCTCAACATCGAGGTCGACTGGCTCTCAGACATCATCCCGACCGCCGAAAACCTGGCGCGCGAGTTCTTCGAACGCGTCGCGCCGGAGCTCCCCGAGGGCGTCGAGCTGGCATCGATCACCGTCCACGAAACGGACCGCAACAGCGCCACATACACAAATTCTTAATTCTCAATTCTCAATTCTCAATGCCGGCCCACCCGACGAACAATGGGATGGTCATTAAGAATTGAGAATTACACCTTCGAGCCGTCCTCGGCGTACTCCTTCAGTACCGGCTCGAGGCCGGTCCAAAAGTCGGTATCGGCAACGATCAGCGTCCCGAGGTACAGCAGGGCCTCGTGTTCTCTGGCCTTGATCAGATCGCGGGCTGTGGCCTCGACCTTTTCCTGGTCGGGTCCTTCGAAATCATCGGGAAGATCGAGAGCGCCGTTGTCATGCGGCAACCCGATGGCGTCAAGGTACTCCACCATCAGCGGCCGGCGGTCGCCCATGTGGAAGTGGAAGAGGTATTGGAAGAGCACCGTCTCGGGTAGCGAATCGGCGAGCCGCACGAGCCGCCCCGCAACCCGTTCGGCCGATAGCTGCCGCACCGACTGCGGACGGAACTTGAGGTCCTGGGCGAGAGCGACCTCCAGGGCCGCCCGGCTCTCGCGGTCGGCCTCGTTCCAAAATGCGACGGCTGCCGCCTTCTTCTCATCGTCGTCCATCAGCTCCCAGACCGCGTACGGCCCGCGTTGCTCGACCGCCTCCAGCAACGTCAATTGATCAGCCATCTCCCACCTCCTCGTCGAGTTCACAGGGTACCGCAGTTCCCAACGTTCTAACGTTTCAACGTTCGAACGTTGAACGTTAGATTTTGTACTCCGCCTCGTCGATCACCACGACCGTGCGGCCGTCCGGGTGGACGATCACCGCGCGCTCGACCTGGATGGGATTGCCCTCGGCGTAGACGATGTCCTGGTGGACCACGTTGCCGGGATCTTCGAAATTATCCACTCCGACCACCCCGCCGAGGTGATCCGAGCGACCGAATGCCCAATGGAAACCCGCCTTCTCGTCCTCGAGCACCGATCCCGTGACCTCCGCCCTGTCGTTGACCCCAAAGGCGACCTCGGCGATGTTGGTGCGCGCCGGATCGTCGTTGAAGAAGCCGGCGTAGTGGTCGGCCAACGGCCCCTCGCCCTCGATCCCCATGATGACGTTGGCGGCAACGTGAAAGAGGACCAGCTCGTCGTCCTCCATCACCGGGATGGTGCCGGCGGTCCACGACGGCACCGCCTCGTGCTCGCCCTCGTAGGGAACGATAAAGGTCTCGCCCGAGGGCAGGTTGATGATGCGGTCGCCCTCCTTGCCGCGGGGCAGGAAGCCGTCATCCATTTCCGCCTGGCGGTGACGGAGGTCGAACCAGCAGCGGTGGCCGGTGGAAAAGAGCACGTCACAGAGAACCGCCCCCTGCATGGCGTCGAAGATCGCCTTGCAGTGCGCAGCCACCTTTGAATAGTCGGCGGCGAGGGCGGTGCCCTCCATCCGCTCCTCGACTCCCGGCATCGAGGCGGCGCGGAAGTCCTCCTCGTCGTCGGCGATGTGGGCCAACGGTGCGGTCGCCGAAAACTCGGTCATGGCGATCGCCAGGGTCGAGGCTCCGAGCGTCTCCTCGAGGTCGACCTCGTCATCACCGAGACGCGCCGTCTCCGGCAGATCGGCGTTGTTGGCGCCGGTGGCGGCAAAGCTGAGCATCGGTTGCACGGTGAAGTCACGCTCGGCGGCGAGCTCGGCCATTGCCTCGCGCCAGCGTTCGGCCATGACGCGCCGGGCCGCCCACCCCTCGTGGTCGGGAACCTCGTCGGTGGGAAGGTCGACAACGAAGGTCACCACCTCGCCGGGTTGGGGATCGAAAACATCGGTCAAGAGCTTTTTGACGTCGAGCATTGTTATCCACCTTTCTGCACATATCAAAGCGCTGCGCCGCCGGAGAATTGTACTCCTGCTATGCTTGCCCGCCATGAGCAACGACCATTTGACCGCCGCTGTCGTCGGAACCGGCCACCTCGGCCGCCACCACGTTCGCATCCTCGCCGGAATGGGCGGGGTCAACTGCATCGGCGCGTATGACGCCGACCACGAGCTGTTGGCCGAAATCACCGCCGAGCATGGCGTTCAAGCGCTGGTCTCCCTCGAGGAGGTGTCCGAAGCCGATGTGGTTGTGGTCGCCACACCGACCATCGCTCACCGCGAGATTGCGGGCGCGTTGCTCGACGCCGGTTGCCACGTGCTGGTCGAAAAACCCATCACGACCACGATTGCCGAGGCGGACGAGCTCGTCGCCATGGCGGAGAGCGCCGGTCGCATCCTTGCCGTCGGCCACGTCGAGTACCACAACCCGGCGGTTCAGGTCGCCCTCGGGCTCGCCGACGACGTGCGCTATCTCGAGGGCCAGCGGCTGTCTCCGTTCACCGCGCGCTCGATCGACGTCGACGTCATCCTCGACCTGATGATCCACGACCTCCAGATCACCCTCGCGGTGGCCGGTGAAGCACCGTCGGAGATCCGCGCCGTCGGTGTGCCGGTGCTCACAGACAAGGTCGATCTCTGCCACGCCTGGATCGAGTTCCCCGGTGGGCTGGTCGCCAACCTCACCGCCAGCCGGGTGTCGGCCGAGCGCATCCGCAAGCTCCGGCTCTTCGCCCGCGAGTCGTACTTTTCCATCGACTACGCCGAGCAGAGCGTGTCCTCGGTGGAGCTCGTACGCGGGCCCGAGGGTGTCGACATCGTGCCGCGGCAGGTCGAGGTCGCCAAGGAGGAGCCGCTCAAAGCCGAGCTCGAGACCTTCATCGCCGCCTGCCGGGGCGCGGACGCGCCAATCGTCGACGGACGCACCGCCGCCGCCGCGCTGGCCGCTGCCATCACCATCCGCGAGCAGGTCGAAGGGCGGTCAACCTCCACGAGCTGAATCCTGGATCCACGAGACACCAGTTTCGTGAGAGTATGAGCTTTGGGGGCTTTCATGAGACCGAGGTTTCAACTGCTCGACGACGACCTCGCCGAGCGCATCATCACCGAGGCGAAGACCGTGCTCGCCGAGGTCGGGGTCGAGATCAACGATGAGCAGACACGGGATTTACTGGCCGACCACGGCGCCAATGTGGGCGGCGCGGACGGTCGCGTACGAATCGGTGACAGCATGCTGGAATCGGCGCTCGACAGCGTACCCCTCGAGTTCTCGCTATACGATGTCCTCGGCGAGAAGACTCACCATTTCGACGGCACGAAAACCCACTTCACGCCCGGTTCGGCTGCGATCAACATCCTCGACCGTTCCTCGGGCGAGATCCGACCCGCCGTTACGTCAGACCTTGTCAACCTCGCCCAACTGGTGAGCGGGCTCGAGAACTACCAGGCGCAGAGCACCGCCCTGGTCTCGTCCGACGTCCCGGAGGCGATCTCTGACAGCTACCGGCTCTTTCTGAATTTCCTCTACTGCGAAAAACCGGTGATCACGGGCGCCTTCAGTATTGATGGCTTCGCAGTCATTCGCGATCTGCTGCTGGCGGTGCGCGGATCTGCCGATGAGCTCGCGGTGCGGCCGGTGGCAATGGTAACTTGCTGCCCCACCTCGCCCCTGCGATGGACCGATGAGGGCAGCCGCAACCTGATGGACTGTGCCCGTATGGGCATCCCGGCCGAGATCGTGCCGGTGCCCCTGACCGGTTTCATGGCCCCGGTGACCCTGGTCGGCACCCTGATCCAGCACACCGCCGAGGTCCTCTCCGGGGTGGTCATCGCCCAGCTCGTCCGGCCCGGTACGCCGCTGCTCTTCGGCGGTTCGCCCGCTATCTTCGATATCCGCTATGAGACCACCCCGATGGGCGCAGTGGAAACCACCATGTTGACCTGTGCTGTGGCCGAAATCGGCCGCCGCCTCGGTCTTCCGACCCAGGGCTACATCGCGCTCTCGGACTCCAAGGCTCTCGACGCCCAGGCCGGGCTCGAGACTTCGATGGGCGCCACCCTCGCGGCGCTGACCGGGATCGACAACGTCTCCGGCCCCGGCATGCTCGACTTCGAAAGCTGCCAGAGCCTCGAAAAGCTGGTGGTGGACCACGAGATCTGTCTCATGACCGACCGCCTGAGAGCCGGTATCGAGCCGCGTGAGGACTTCCCGTCACGGCCTCTCTTCGAGGAGCTCCTCGCCGAGAAACACCTGCTGATCGCCGACCACACCCGCCGCCACCTGCGATCGGAACTCACCTTCCCCGGACCGGTCATCGATCGCACCAACCGCGCTCGTTGGCTCGAGGAGGGAGGCGCAACCCTTGGCGAACGGGCGGCTGCCGAGGTCGATCGAATCATCGCCGAGCACACGCCGAGCCGCCTCTCGGACGAGGTCCGTCGAGAGCTTGAAGAGGTGATGACCGCGGCCGCCAGCGCCAACGGCATGGATGAGCTGCCGGAGCGGTAGAAATACCTCGAGCCCACCCGAGAATAATGAACCGCAAAGAACGCGAAGAACGCCAAGCTCGCGCAAAGTATTTTGAATCTTTTCTTTGCGATCTTTGCGTCTTAGCGGTTCAACGCGTCAGCTGCGAACGTTCCACCGGCGGCAGCTTCTCCCACGACGACGCCAGCCAGCTCACCCCCTCGAGGAAGGCGCGGGCGCGGTCGGTCTTTGGGCACACCGCGCGCACCAGC
>CAYPBC010000185.1:0-4948 GCA_964408845.1 uncultured Thermoanaerobaculia bacterium | reverse complement strand
TCGCGGGCGCTCGCCGCCGATGCCTCGAGGGCGATGATCGGCCCGAGGTCCGGTAGGCGGTCGCGGACATTGAGCACCTTCTGCAGCTGCTGGGCGTCGGACACCACCAGCGCGCCGACCTTGGCATTCTCGAGGATGAATGCGACATCGGTCTCGGTGGCAGTCGCCGGCACCATGACGTTGACGATCCCGGAGCTCAGACACGCAAGATCCACCAGGGCCATCTCGAGGCTGTTGTTGGACAGGATGGCCAACGGGCGGTCGCCGGTCTCGGCAACGACGGCGAGGAGGCTGCGGGCAATGAGGTCGACCCTGCCGGCGGCCTGTCGCCAGCTCAGCTTTCGGGCCGCTCCGTCGGTGGGGACCCGGAAGAGCGTTCGTTCGCCATACCCCTCTGCGCGCTGCGAGAAGAGGCGGCCGAAGGTGAAGTCAGAGGCCTCGACGAGAGTCAGGATCCGTCTCGACCAGTCCTCGGTCGTGCCGCCCTCAGCAATTCGGCACAGCAGTCTGCTCCGCCGCAGCACGTCCAGCAATTGCCATACGGTCTCCCGTGCCGCGTCCACCTGGTCGGTCGTGGTGAGGCGGTGGGCGCAGCGGTCCGCAAGGAGCTCGAGAGCGGTCAACGGCAGGTGGTCGAGGAGCGGATCGCCGGCACGGCGATCGTTCAAGAGGTCGATGATTCCAGCATCGCGGGCGAGGGCGTCATCCGCCCCCTCCGGTGGGTCTTCGATCAACCCGGCGAGCCGTTCGGCGGCCGTTTCCGGCGGCAGCTCCCTGAGATCGTCAAGGGGTTGGGGATCGATTATCCGTTCATTCGCTTCCATGATCCGGAATCATACCAACAGGCGAGCAACCCAGCCATCACGATAATCGACGATGCGCCATTCGAGTCCGTTGTACGAGAACTCGGCGCCGATCTTCGGTTCTTCCGCGAGATAGAGCATGAGGCTATCGTCGGTTTGGGATTCCCAATCGATGTGGACGAGCTGGTTCGAGGCGGGCGGCGGCGCAATCGTATCGGCTACTTTCTGGATTGGCGCCGGGGGAGCGGACATGTCGAGAACGATTCGGGGTGTCATTGCCACAGTGTAGCGCGGTCCGCGCCGACTGACAAAAACGCCCGGGACGCGATTGCGTCCCGGGCGGGTGGTGTTAGCGAAGCTCGATCAGTTCGCCGGTGTGCCGGCGAGATAGGTGTCCAGGAAGGTGAGGATGGCGTTCCAGCCATCGATTCGGTTGTCGTTCTTTCTGAAGCCGTGGCCCTCGTCGTCAAAGATCACATACTCGACGATGCCGCCGTTCGCCTCGATTTCCGCCACCATGTCGTCGCTCTCCGGCTGGATTACCCGCGGGTCGTTGGCGCCCTGGAGGATGATCAGCGGACGCGTGATTTTGTCACCGTGGAAGACCGGCGAGGTCGCACGCAGGAACTCCTCGTCGGTTTCGGGATTCCCGATTTCCTTGTACAACGCTTCGCGGAAGCTCTCCCAATAGGGAGGGATGCTCTTGAGCGTACGGACCCAGTTGGAGACGCCGAAAATGTCGACACCGACGGCGAACTCCTCCGGTTCGAAGGCCAGCGCCGCAAGAACCATGTAACCGCCGTAGGAACCGCCCATGATGCCGATTCGGTCGGGGTCGACCCAATCGAGCGTCTTCAGGTACTCCTTGGCGTCCACACAGTCCCACAGGGGCTCGCGGCCATGCTTCTGATCGTCGGCGGCGTAGAAGGTCTTGCCATAGCCCGACGAGCCACGGTTGTTGACCGCGAAGATGGCGTAGCCGTGGTTGAGGAGGAACTGGCGGGAGGCGCTGTACCCTGCGCGGCTCTGTCCGCCCGGTCCGCCGTGGATCGACAGGAGAACGGGAACCCTGTTGTCGGCGCTGGCGCCGATCGGTTTGTAGAGCGGGCCGGGGATGGCCATGCCGTCACGGGCGGTGAATCGGACCACCTTGCTCGCCACGAGATCGTCCAGATCGATCTCGGGGTTGAGGGTGTCCGTCACCTGCTTCAGATCTCCGCTTTCGAGGTTGTAGAGGAAGAGATTGCCGGGCATGGTGTCACTCGAAACTCTAAACGTCATGAGCTTTTCGCTGTTGGAAAACGCGACCCCGGTCACCGTTCCAGCCGGGAGATTTGGGATCTCGACCTGTTCACCCGAGGTCTCGTCGGTGATTCGGATCTTGGTGTATCCATCCTCGTTGGTACCGATGACTCGGTAGGTGCCGAGTCTGCTGAAGTACGCGTACGAAACGTCCCAGTCGGTGGTGAACATCTCTTCGTGCGATCCGTCCACGAAGTTGTAACGTTTCAAGGTGGCGAACTCACCGTCGAGGTTGGTGGTGTAGTAGAGCATGCTGCTGTCCACACTCACGTCCTCGGCCGCGAAGTTGGCCTCGCCCTCGTGTTGCGATATCAGCACCCGGTCGCCGCCACTCGAGAGGTCGAGAACGTACAGATCGGAGTCGTTGGTGGTGTTGGTCTTCGACAGCACGAGCCACCGTCCGTCAGGGCTCAATGACGTGGCGTCGAGACCGGTATCGTTGCGGTAGACCATCCGCCTGGCGAGCGTCGCGATATCCCATTCGTAGAGGTCGAAAAACCTCTGATCGCGGCCATTGTTGACGGTGAAGAAGTTGGCGAGATCGTAGCTGAAGCCTGCGAACCGCTCCTTGGTCTCCTCGCCCTCGGTGAGGTCGGTTACCGTGCCGTCGGTATCGCGCACGTAGAGGTGGTTGATTTCGTTGCCCTCCTGATCGCGGGTAAAGAGGATCCGCTCGTCATCCGGCATGTAGGCGACCGCGAAGGTGGTGTCATCGCCCTCGGTGACCGGCGTTCGCACACCCGTCTCGAGGTCGAGCTCGTAGACATTGAAGACCCCGGTCTCGTTGCTCGAGACCAAGAGCTTGGATTCGTCTGGACTGAAGGAGCTGCCGCCGATGCTGACGGTCTTCATGAGCTGCTCCATGGTGTAGGTCTGCGACGGTGCGGTCCGGGCGGCCTTGGTGTCGGTGTGAGGTCCGGCACAGCCAATCGCTGTCAAAATGGCGGCGAACGTGAGTAATACAAAGGTCTTGCGCATGGTTTGAACCCTCCTTTGAGCTGTCCGCAGCCTGATATTGGATCCGCAGACGCTGGGGACAATAGCACGAACCAATGGCGAAAGGGTGCGATCGGGATGGCGAGCAGCTACAATGCCTTCCGCCGCGACTGCGGCCCGGAGAGAAACATGATTGACCAGAAGGACCTCGAAATCTGGGCAGGGTTCCTGCTCGACCACTCGATCGGCGGTGTCACCGCCGACGATCGCGTCATGATCAAGGGCGAGGCGGTGTGCTGGCCGCTGATGGCAGTACTGGAGCGCAAGGTCATCTCAGCCGGCGGCGTGCCCGACGTCTACGTTGTGCCCCCGAACAACGAGCGCGGGCGGGTGTGGTCGGCCGGCATGGCCCGGTCCGCCACCGAGGAGCAGCTCGGGAGGATCCCCGCTTGGCACCGCGAGCGCTACGAGAGCATGACCAAGTACGTTGAGATCCTCGGTGCCGAGGATCCGGAGCAGTTTATGGGATTGACGGCCAACCAGTCCCAGGCACTGGTGGCCGCGGAACGTCCGTTTGCCGACATCCGCCTCTCCAGACCGTGGGTCATCACACTCTTCCCGACCGAGGCGTCGGCCGAGCTCGAGGAGATGGACTTCGCGACGTATCAGGACTTTATCGTCGGCGCCTCGACCACTGACCCGAGGCTTCTGCGCGAGGCCGAGGAGCGGCTGGCGCCGATTGTCAATGATGGCAAGAGGATTCGTATTGTCACCGCGCACCCGAGCGATGGACGCGAGCTCGCTCTCGAACTCGACATCTCCCACAGCCAGGCCTGCCTGTCCTATGGTCTGCGGAACTTTCCTGACGGCGAAGTCTTTACCAGCCCCGATTCGAACAGCGCCGACGGCGAGATCTTCGTGGATCTGCCGGTGAACTACGGCGGCAACGACATCCAGGGCATCTATCTGAAGTTCGAGGGCGGCCGCATCGTCGAGTACTCGGCGGAGGTCGGGCAGGAGCACTTGGCGGCGATCATCGAGACCGACGACGGATCCCACCGTTTGGGCGAGGTGGCGCTCGGGATGAACCCGGGTCTCGACCGGGTCCTCAAACACCCGCTCTTTGTCGAGAAGGTGGGCGGCACCCTCCACATTGCGATCGGCGCCAGCTACGAGGATTGTTATGTCGACGACCCGGCCTCAGCCAAGGGCAAGGCGGAGATCGAGGAGCTCGCCGAGTCGGGAGTCCTCAACCGCTCCGCCCAACACATCGACATCGTCACCGACTTCCGCCCCGGCGGCTGCGGGCGGACCGTCCACGTCGACGGCATCGAGCTCGCGCCGCGCGAGGGCGTGTGGGAGGTCATCTCGTGAGCGGCGATGGAACGGATCAGCGTTCTCTCGACGAGATCGCACCGCCGCAGATCTTCAACGAGCTGCGGAAGGGCGTTCTCGGGCAGAATGGCGCCCTGCGCTACGTCTCGGTGGCGGTCTACAAGCACACCACCGGCAAGGTTCCCGGAAACATCCTCCTGATCGGCAACTCCGGTACCGGCAAGACTACTATCATGAACAACATCCAACGGATGTATCACGACGTTGCGGAGTACCGGCCGTTCCGCGCGATGACTATCTTGAACGCCAACCTTCTGGTCGATTCGGAGAGGATGGAGTTCCAACCCGTACGTTTGCTCGAAGCTGTGGAACAGCGGGCGCGCGCCCTGGTCGGTGAGAATCCGAGCCCCGAGGCGCTCAAGGAAACCATGGAGAGAGCGACGATCTGCATCGATGAGATCGACAAGATGTCATCGATCGTGGCCGGCAAGCCGAACGCGATTGGGGTCGTGCTCCAGCAGGGCCTGCTGACCCTGATGGAGGGGGAGGTCGTCACCTACAAGACCTTTGCA
>CAYPBC010000184.1:0-4950 GCA_964408845.1 uncultured Thermoanaerobaculia bacterium | reverse complement strand
GTTGGGGGCGTCGGCCACCAGAATGCAGCCCGCCGGCGCGCCGCAGGCGCGCCAGGGCGCGAACCTGTGGGACCGAGGAACGCTTGCGTTCCGAGGGCACACCGGTGAGCGACCGTGGCCGCGGTCGAAGATCGCGGACGGCGGGCATTCGGGCACGGACACGGGCGCGGACTCGGACGCGGGTCGGGATCCGACGGGGGAGGGGTTAGAATGGCCAGACCCACTCGACGGGTCTGAGGTACGACGCGTTCGCGAACGACGGAGGTTTGAATGAGTGAAGCGGCCAACTGGGACATGCTGGTTGTCGGGGGCACCGTCCTGACGATGGAGCCGGGCAGCGAACCGATCAAGAATGGCGCCGTTGCGGTGGCCGATGGTCGCATCGCCGCCGTCGGTCCGGCCGAGGAGCTTCTCGAGCTCTCACCATCCGGCGAAGTGCTGAACGCCGGCAACAGCATCATCGTGCCGGGCCTCGTCAATACCCACTCTCATCTCGCAATGACACTGCTGCGCGGAATCGCCGATGACATCCCGCTCAAAGACTGGTTGGAACAGCACATCTGGCCAGTAGAGTCCAAACTCATGGATCGCGAAACGGTTCGCCTCGGCACCGAGCTCGCAACTGCCGAGCAGCTCTTGGCTGGGGTCACCACAACCGCCGACATGTATTTCTTCGGAGACGAGGTGGCCGCAGTGCTCACCGAAGCCGGCATGCGAGGCTTGGTCGCCGAGTCGCTCATCGATTCCGCGACTCCGCGCTGCGCCACCCCGGAGGAGATGTTCGAAAAACAGCGCGAACTGCTCGAGACCTACTCGGATCACCCACTCATCACGCCGTCGGTGGCGGCGCACTCGCCCTACTCCGTCGGTGCGGTCAATCTCGTGAAGGAGGCGGAGCTTGCCGAGGAGTACGAGGTCCAGATGCAGATCCACCTCGCGGAAACAACGTGGGAGGTCGAGAAGCTCCTCGGCGAAAAGGGCGTGTCACCCGTCGCCTATCTCGCGGATCTCGGCGTCCTCTCTGAACGCACCGTGGCAGCTCACTGTGTCCACGTGTCGCAGGAAGATATCGAGCTGCTCGCCGAGTTCGAGGCTGGCGTGTCACATAATCCGGTCAGCAATCTCAAGCTCGGCTCGGGAGTGTCACCGGTCCCGGCACTGATCGAAAACGGGGTCAAGGTCGGTCTCGGCACCGACGGCGCCGCATCCAACAACACCCTCGATCTGTTGCGGGACATGCAGTTGGCCGCCCTGCTCCACAAGGGCATGACCGGCGATCCTACCGTCCTTCCGGCACGGACCATGCTCGAGCTGGCAACCACCAACGGAGCGCGGGTGCTCGGTCTCGAAAAAACCGGCGTTCTTGCCGAGGGTTGCGAAGCCGATCTCATCTGCGTCGCCGTGGACGGCCCCCGAACGGCTCCCATGTACGACCCCTTCTCCCACCTGGTCTTCGCCGCTCGTTCGTGCGACGTTCGCCACGTGATGATCCGCGGCCAGGTCGTTGTTCGCAATCACGAGTTGCAGACCATGGACCGCGAACGCATCGAAGCGCATGCGCGGGAGTTTTCAGAGACCATTCGCTCGAGCTGACCCGGAACTTCAGGAGGCCTCGATGAACGCACCACCCAGGAACATCCTCGCAGCCACCGATTATTCTGAGACCGCGGAGCGGGCGGTGGAATTGGCCGGAATCCTCGCCCTCCGTTTTTCAGCCAACCTCCATCTGCTCCACGTCGCAGTCCTTGTCGAGAACTCCAACCTCGATGAAGGAAGCCGCGATCAGCTCGATCCTCTGCAGGCCATTAGTGAGGAGACGCGCCGAGAGCTGCTGGAGAAAAGCTCCGGAAGCCACGACGTATCGGTGACTCCGCTGTTGGTCCGTGGAATCCATCCTGACGAGGTGATCGTCGAGACCGCCTCCAACCTGGGCTGCGACCTGATCGTCATGGGAACGCACGGCCGCCGCGGCCTCTCCCATCTCTTTCTGGGATCGGTGGCGGAGAGAGTGGTGCGCACTTCACCGGCGCCGGTGCTCACCTTGCGCGCCGACGCGGTGGTCGAGCCCGATGGCATCACCCGAATTCTGGTACCGTACGATTTCTCTGACGCGTCGGCTGATGCCATTCGCCACGCCGCTGCCTGGGCGGATGCCCTGGATGGCGAGATCACATTGTTGCACGTTGTCGAACCGGTGGTCTATCCAGAGTTCTACTCGGTGGATATACTGCCGGATAACCTCATGATTCGCCTCACCACCCGGTCGGAGGAGGCCCTTGACGAGGCCGCAGCCGAGCTTCTCGACGGCCGGGCCAGCTCGACGCTGGTCGAGGTGGGTCGCGCCGCTGACACCATCGTCAATCTCGCCGATCCCGAACGATTCGATCTCGTGGTCATGGCGACTCGAGGCCTTTCGGGGCTCGAGCATGTGCTCCTCGGCTCGGTCGCCGAGTCCGTCCTCCGCCGCTCGAAGGTGCCGATGCTCACCATACCCGGACAATAATTCTCAATTCTCAGTTCTCAGTTCTCAATTCCCGCCCCTCCATCCAAAGAACAGGGGCGATGGTAATTGAGAATTGAGAACTGAGAACTGAGAATTCACCTGCGATTGTAGATGTTCATCGCCTTTTCCAGCCCATCCCGCATTGCAACCTCGACTGCATCAGCGGCCCGTTGAACGGCGGCGTCGGCGCGCGGTTGCTCGTTCGGTGAGAACGGCGCGAGGACGTACTGTGCAAGATCTATCCCCTCCTCGGCGCCGCCAACCCCGACCCGCAACCGCGGAAAACCGGTACCGACGGCGTCGCACAGGTCCCTGAGGCCGTTGTGGGTCCCGGGTCCACCCGAAACCCTCAAACGCATGGCGCCGAGAGGGAGATCCACATCATCCACGACGACCAACATGTTCGCCGCCCGCATTTCGAGCTCCCGGAGCAGCCCGAGCGCAGCGGCGCCGGATCGGTTCATGTAGCTGAGCGGACGGGCGACCACGACCATACGGGCGGGGTCGATGACCGCCAGCTCGCACGAGAACCGCTCGATCCACTCCCCTCGCCCCCGCCGATGCAACACCTCGGACGCCACCTCGAACCCGACATTGTGGCGGGTCCCGGCATACTGCGCCCCGGGGTTGCCGAGACCGAGAACCAGATCGATGGCCATGGACCTCCGCGAAGGGCTACTCGGCCTCTTCTTCCTCCTCGGCCTTGCCCTTGCCGATGACCTCCGGCTCTTCTGCCTCGGCCGTCACCAGCTCTTCATCTTCGATCTCTTCCTCGACCGGCTCCTCGATGATCTTGGGAATCTCGACCACTGCCACGACGCGATTCTCGTCCTCGAGGAACTTTGCGTTTTCCGGCAGCTGCGACGCGAGATCGGCGACCTTGAGGTGCTCGCCAACCTCGAGGTTCGAAATGTCGAGCACGAACTTGTCGAACATCTCGCGCGGGAGGATCTCGATTTCGACATCTCGGGTCACGAAGTCAACCCGACCACCGTGGCGCACACCGATGCAGTCGCCAACCAGCTCCACAGGCATCTTGACGGTCAGCTTGTGACCGCGGGTGATGCGGATGAAGTCGATGTGAATGAAGTGTCCGCTGATTCGATCGACCTGCAGCTCCTTGATCATCGCCAGCCGTTCCTCATCCGTCCCCTCAAGCTTGAGTAGGAAGATGGTGTTTTCTCCGGCCGCACTCTTGAGCAACTCGCGGATCGAGTGCTCGTTTACGGCGATGGGCATTGGCGGCTTGCCGCCTCCATAAACGACGGCCGGCACTATGCCCAAGTGACGCATCCTGCCTGCCTCAGCGCTACCCCGGCCTTCCCGGGTATTCACCGTGATGACGATTTCTGGACTCTCAGCCATTGCAATACTCTCCCTTGGGGTTGTCTATTAGACGAAGAGGCTCGAGACCGACGCCCCTTCGTGAATGCGGCGGATGGCTTCCCCCAAAAGAACCGCCAGCGAAAGCTGTTCCACCTTGGGGCTCCGTTTCGCCGACTCGCTCAGTGCGAGGGTGTCGGTCACCATGACCTTTTCGATCGAACTCGAATTGATGTGGTCGATGGCGGGACCCGAAAAGACCGGATGCACGCCGGTTGCATATACCGATCGGGCGCCGCGCTCGATCAGCGCTTCTGCTGAATGTACCAGGGTTCCCGCGGTGTCGATGATGTCATCGACAATCACGCAGTCATAACCTTTCACGTTACCGATCACGTTCATGATCACGGCCCTGTTGGCCTCCGGGCGGCGCTTATCCATGATCGCCAGGTCGAGCTTCAAGCGTTTTGCAAAAGCTCGCGCTCGTTCGACGCCTCCGGCGTCCGGCGACACCAGCATCGGGTTTTCCAACTCGCTGCGACGAATCGCCTCGATGAGAACCGGCGCTGCGTAGAGGTGATCCACGGGAATGTCGAAAAATCCCTGAATTTGTGCCGCGTGCAGATCGATGGTCAGCACCCGATCCGCGCCCGCAGTGGTAATCAGATTGGCAACCAGCTTGGCGGTGATCGGCACTCTCGGAGCATCCTTGCGGTCTTGGCGGGCATATCCGAGGTACGGGATGACGACACACACCCGCGCGGGCGATGCCCTGCGGAAGGCATCGAGCATGATCAGCAGCTCCATCAGGGTTTCGTTCGGAGGAGGACCCGTCGGCTGTACGATGAACACGTCCGCGCCACGCACGTTCTCCTCGATCTGGCAGTAGAGCTCGCCGTCGGAGAAACCGCCGAGGCGCACACGCCCCTTCTCTATCTGCAAATAGCCGCAGATCGACTCCGTCAGCGCTGGGTTGGCGCGTCCGGAAAAAACCAGAAGACGATGTTCCCTCAACATCTAGCACCCCGTTGCCGCCCTCGTCGAAAACCCGATGCAAAGACCGGGCTCGTGGCTGGGGCGGCAGGATTCGAACCTGCGAATGCCGGATCCAAAGACCGGTGGCT
>CAYPBC010000183.1:0-4971 GCA_964408845.1 uncultured Thermoanaerobaculia bacterium | reverse complement strand
CAAGTACGACTCCGCGCCCCTCAGATCGAAAACCCCACTGGGCACGGCACCTCGCTACCCTCGCGACGAAAGTTCGTAAGAAATGCAGGCTAGTTCGGCGGTCTCGAAGGTGCGCCGCGTCGGCTGGGTGGGTCTGATCTGCAATCTGTTGTTGGCGGCCGCAAAAGCCGCTGCCGGAATCATCGGCCACAGCCAGGCCGTGCTCGCCGACGCCCTCCACAGTCTCACCGACGCGGTGACCGATGTTGCGGTGATCCTCGGGGTACGGTTCTGGACGGCGCCGGCGGATGAGGACCACCCGCACGGCCACGGACGCGTGGAGACGTTGGTCACCGTATTCATCGGTTTGGCGGTGGGAGCGGTTGCCGTCGGGATCGGTGTGGAGGCGATCAGAGGGCTGAGGCACGAGCCGGAGATTGCCCCTTCCGGAATCGCGCTCGTCGTTTCCCTGATTTCCATGGGGGTCAAGGAAGCGCTCTACCGGTGGACCGCGAGGGTCGGGCGCGAAGTAGGATCACCCGCCCTGGAAGCAAACGCCTGGCACCATCGTTCGGATGCCATTTCTTCGATACCCGCTGCGATCGCGGTGGCGGTGTCGATCATCGATCCGGAATGGGCGGTTGTCGACCGCGTGGGCGCGGTGGTTGTGTGTTTGCTGATTCTGCAGGCCTCGTGGCGGATTCTCCGCCCGGCGGTGGATCAGCTGATCGATGCCGGAGCGCCGGCAGCCGAGCGGCGTCGGATCGAAGAGCTCGCCCTCGAGGTGGACGGGGTTGAGGCAGCTCATGCCGTCCGTACCCGTTACGTCGGTTCCAAGCTTGCCGTTGACCTTCACGTGGAGGTGGACGGTGGTCTCGGTGTCGGTGACGGCCATGCCATTGCGATGGCGGTGCGGGAGAAATTGATCGCCGAAGGGCCAAACGTGGCCGACGCCGTGGTCCAGATTGAGCCCCACCACCTGCCGGGCCGTGATTGACATGAGTTCCCTCGAGGCGTTCGCCTCGGTCGCACGGGCGCCCTTCCTGTTGCTGCCGCCGACCCTGGTGGCGTCGGGCGCGGCGGCAGCGGCCTGGGATGGCTCGTTTTCGTGGTCGCGGACGGTGCTCGCGGCGGTGGGGTTGGTCAGTCTTCACATGGCGGTCAACATTTTGAACGAGTGGAGCGATATGCGCACCGGGATTGACCTCGCGACCGAGCGCACGCCATTTTCCGGTGGTAGTGGGACGCTGCCGGCCGGGGGTATGAGGCTGCGTACGGCGCTCGTCTTCGGTCTCGTCTGCGCCGGCGTCGGGCTGGCGATCGGCGTGTGGTTTCTGGTCGAGGTCGGGTGGGTGTTGTTGCCGATCATCATCGCAGGCGCGATCTCCGTGCTCGCCTACACCGATGTGTTGGCACGGATCGGCGTCGGCGAGATGGCCGCCGGGTTCGGCCTTGGCGCCGGCTCGGTCATCGGCGCCGCGCTGGTTCAGGGTGGCGGATGGAGCACGGCGGCGGCGGCAGCCTCGGTCCCGGCCTTTTTCATGACCTTCAATCTGCTCCTCCTCAACGAGTTCCCCGACGAGGATGCGGACCGGGAGGGGGGCCGCCGCAACCTGGTGATCCTCCTCGGCCGTCGTCCGGCGGCCTGGATCTACGCCGCCGCGGGCCTCGCGACCCCGCTCGCAATCGTCATCGCGGTTCTGCTGAGAATCCTGCCGCCGCTGAGCCTTGCGGCGATTCTGCCTTCCCTGCTCCTGGTCAAGCCCCTGCGCTGGGCCTTCGCAGATCCGGAGTCGCCGGTGCCCATCCCCGCCCTCGGCGCCAACGTCGCGTGGAACCTGGCCACCAACGCGGTCATGGCGCTCACCCTCGTGGTCGCGCTCCAACTGACGTGAGCCTTTGCCCGCACTCCCAAGCACCCGGCGAGATGCTTGGTGAGGGATCGAGCCAGCCGCGAAGCGGCGGAAGACTCATAGCCTGGGGCGTGAGCCCCAGGGATACGATGGGGAAAATTAACTAGCCGCGAAGCGGCGACAGACAATCGGAAGATGATGGCTGCGGCTCATGCCGCAGCCGCAATCTGTCGCCCTTTCAGGGCTCCGGAGTTCGGTAACGCCCACGACCTGGGGCTCACGCCCCAGGCTAAATGTCTATCGCGCCTTCGGCGCTCTATCGCGCACGGTCCCTTCGGTCGCCGACCGCCACGAGCCGGTTGCGGCCTTCGTTCTTTGCTCGATAGAGAGCGCGGTCCGCGGCGCGGAGGACCGCGTTGGCGGTGGTGCGCTGCGGGTTCGAGCCCGCAAGCCCAATGCTGACCGACACGCTGATGGTGCGGGAAGGTCTCGATTTCTTGAGCGGTGAATCCGGTTTCTTGCGCGGCCGGTCCGGCCCGCGGAAAGCAAATTTGCGGCTGGAGATCGTGGCGCGAATCTCCTCCAGCGATTTCCGTGCCGCAGCCGCCGTTTGTCCTGGGAAGAGGATGGCAAATTCCTCGCCGCCATAACGGTAGGCTGTGCCGCCTCCGCCGACGCTCTGCAGTTCGGTGGCGATCATCCGCAGGGCCTGATCTCCGGCGCTGTGGCCATGGCGGTCGTTGAAACGCTTGAAATGATCCACATCGACCATGGCGATGGCGTAGTCGCCGACCAGCGTGCCCAGCGCTTCCTCGAGGGCGCGGCGGCCAAGCAGCCCGGTGAGCTCGTCATGGTATGCGAGACGGTAGGAATCCTCGACAAGACCGAGCAGAAGAACGAGCTGCGCTGCGGTGAATGCAAGGGTGGAAGAATGGGGGCTGTTGACTGCGAGCAGGGCGAGCGCCGCGGCGGCCATGACCCACAAGAGTGATCCCTCGAAGGTTCCGCGGCGGGCGGCAAAGGCGAGAGCGATGAATGCGCCGGCGATGAGGAACACGAGGCGAGCGAGGTCGGGGGCGACCAGGAGATCGCTCAGCGGGCCGAGGATTCCCGAACCCGCGACGCCTTCGGCCGGGGTCGGGAGGGCGAGGGCGAGCCAACCGAGAATCACCACGCCGGCCATGAGACCGAGCATCAACGGATGGCCGATCGGTTGCTCCGGAAGCAGCGCCAACAGCGCGAGACCGACCGGGAGGACGACGGCGAGGGCGGCCATACCGGGTTCGGCGTGGGCGCCGGAGAGGGGACCTCGGATCAGAAAGTTGGCGATTGCGATCGCCAACGCCGCGACCGCGAGGCGGCCGCGACGAAACCTCCACGCGAGAACCACCAACAGCACGGCCAAGACCTCGGCAAGAACGTCGACCACCGCCTGATGGGCCTCGGCCAAACCCGAAAGACCGACCAGCCAGGCGATCAGCACCGGCAAGCCACCGGTGATAACAGTAATTCTGCCGGCGCCTCTCACAGCTCAATTGTAAGGCTGACGAGCCTGTCCGAGTATTAGGAGCGCGCCGCGCGCAGAGGTCTTGCGGTGCGTAGACAAGGCGCGACGAGGAAGTCGATGTTTGGGCATCGTCGACGAGTCGCAACGCCGTATGCGCCCGCAAGACCTCTGCGCCCAAAGGGTTACGGCGGCGCGGCGCCATCTGCTGTGTTGCCGCTCCTCGACGATGGAGCGATATTGCCGTCGTCGCGGCGCCTTGCGGCTGACGCCGCGGCGCTCGTAACGCGGTCGCGCCTAATACTCGGGCAGGCTCTTACCTCCGCCAGCGGAGGCTGGGAATCAGGTCGCCGTCCTTGGATCTCACCAGCCACACCATGCTGTCATCATCCGGGAACTCAAGCTCATAGGTCGTGATTTGGTGGCGGACCGTGACCTCGATCCGGGTGTTCTTTCGGAAGACGTAGGTGGCCCACTCAAACCCGTTCTTGGAGATGATGCCTTCGGTGAAGGCGTAGGTGTCCGGTTCGTTGAAATCCATTTTGACCGGGTGCCATTCGCCTTGAATCCTGACAGTGCTATTCGAAAGGACCGCGATGCGGTCACGATTCGACCACACCCACCAGACCGCGGCAGCCACCACCCCAACCACGACAAGTCGTTTCAGGATCGTTTTCATGAGATCTCTCCAGCGGCGCGCGACGGCGCAACGATTCGGTTGTACACGATGAGGCCGACAGCGGTCATAGCGGCGAGAGCGGCATACATCACCCACATGGCGCCCGGCCGGTCGACGCCCTGCGGACCGAAGTGCTGATAGGTGACGCCCGAGAGGAGCCCGCCGAAGAGATTGCCGAGCGCCACGCACCAGTAGAAGTACCCCATGTACATGCCGACCTTCTCCGGTGGGGCGATCCTCCCCGCGTACTCTTTCGAGCGCGGGCTGGCCAGCATCTCGCCGACCGAAAAGACCAAAACCGCCGCCACGACGACCCACCCGGTGGGGGCGATGAGGTAGATCAGGAAGCTGACAACGGTCACCGAGACCCCGAGAATAATACTGGTCAACGGCGACCGCCGGCGCACCAGGTAGGAGATCAGGATCTGAAAGGCGATGATGCCGAACGCGTTGAGATTGATGATGTACTCGGGCTTGAGCTGGTTGTTTTCGAGCAGGGCTCGGCTCCAATTGGAAATATCGGTACCGAACCAAACTGCGATCGTGCTCAGACCGGCGATCAGATCCGAGGTGTCCACGTAGTCGCGGATGTACTCGGGCAGGGTCATGAAGATCTGGTTGAACGAGGTCCAGAAACCGGCCATCAGCAGCAGGAAAACCATGTACCGGCCCTCACCGACCCGCATCGGCTGGAGCAGCCATGGAGCGGTGCCGTCCCGGCCCGCGGCACGGAGCGCCACATCGGCGAGCAGATTGAGACCGAGCCAGGCGCCGGCGACGATCGCGACGTGGCCGAAACTCCACCATTTGGAGCCCATAACCAGCATGACGAGAAGGCCAACGATGAGGAGGAAGAAGCGGCCGTTGCCGACCACCCCGATCATACTCGCAAAGACCTCCGTGAGACTGCGCCGGCTCTCGGCCTCGGCGTCGCGCGGCGGTTCTCGGTAGAAGAT
>CAYPBC010000182.1:0-4979 GCA_964408845.1 uncultured Thermoanaerobaculia bacterium | reverse complement strand
CGAGGCGTTCGGTGGCCCTCTTGATCATGAGGTCGATCGCGGGTTGGAACTCGGGCGGCGCCTGGCCCTTCATGGCCTTCATCTGAGCGAGGCCCTGCTCGAGCTCGGCTGGGTCGTCGATCTGGTTGATCTGCGCCAGTGCCTGCTTGGCCATCGCCTTGGCCTGGCCCGACAGGGCCGCGAGCTCGGGGTCGTCGTCGGTCCCTTCCGTCCGGAAATACCACAGGGTATTCCGGCCGGTATCGGTGAGGTAGGTGTTGGCGACCCGTTGTACGTCCTCGGCCGTCACCGCCTGGATCTTCGCCGGCGAGTCGTTGAGGAATCGCCAGTCATCCCAGACATCGTAAAGCATGAGCTGCAGCAAGAGGAAAAAGTTCGATTGCAAACGACGGTACGAGTTGGCGAGCGACTGGTTTTTGACCTTCTGCAGCTCGCGCTCCGACACAGGCTGTGTCTTCAACAGCTCGATCTCGGACAGCAACGCGCTCTCGACCGACTGGTGGTCCACGCCATCGGCGAGTTCGGCGCCGATCTCGAGCGAACCGCCGTACTTCATAGCGTCGAAGTTCGAGTACGGTTCACCGGTTGCCAGCTGCTTTGACTCGACCAGGGATTTGTAGAGCCGGCCGGTGCGATCATTGAGCACCGAGTCCATCACATCGAGGGCGTAGAAATCCCCGTGTGCGAACGGCACCGTGTGCCAGCGGATCTGAACCGAGGGGTTGGTGTCGGCCTGGGCGGTCATCCGCCGTTCGGCGAGCTGCTCGATCTCCTCTGTCACCACTGGCGGAGGCTCTTTTTCTCCACGCGGGATGCGGCCGAAGTACTTGTTGGCGAGGGCGAGGGCCTCCCCACTGTCGAAATCACCCACGAGGGCCGTGGTGATGTTGTTGGGGGCGTAGTAGGTGGCGAAGAACTCGTTGGCCGAGGCGCGACCGATGGATTCGACGTCAGATGGCCAGCCGACGACCGGGTGATGGTAGGGCAGTGAACCCCAGAACATGAAGTCGAACTGTTCCTCGTATTTTGCGACGGGGTTCGACTCGACCCGCATGCGGCGCTCCTCGCGCACCACGTCGCGCTCCGAGTAAAACTCGCGAAAGATCGGGTTGAGCAGGCGCTCCGACTCCATCCAGAACCACAGCTCGAGCTTGTTGGCGGGGACCGTGATGAAGTATATGGTGAAGTCATTGCTCGTGCCCGCGTTCATCCCCGAGGCGCCGGCCTCGGTGTAGATCTGGTCGAACTCGTCCTTGACGATGAACTCCTTCTGCCCTGCTTGGAGGACCTTCATCTCCTCGCGGAGCTCGGCGAGGCGCTCGGTCTGGTTCTCGGGCAGGTAGATGCTGCCGGTGATCTCGCCGCGCCGCTTGGCCTCGCGCATCGTGGCGTACTCGTCTTCCATCTGGAGGCGAATCTGATCAAGCTCCTCGATGATCTCGGCCTCGCTTTGGTAGTCGGAGGTGGCGATAGTGCGGCTTCCCTTGAACATCATGTGCTCGAAGAGGTGGGCAATGCCGGTGGCACCGACTTCCTCGTTGACCGACCCGACATGGGCCGTCCAACCCGCGGAGACGGTGGGGCTCTCGTGTCGCTCCACCATCAACAGCTTCATTCCATTGTCCAGGAACACCTCCTGGACAGGCACCTTGGCGTCCTGTGCAGCGGCCGCGAGGCCGCCCAATAGGACCGCCATGACCAGCGCCGTGGTGATTGATCGTCGCCGAATACTCATCGCCTAGCTCCTTCCGTGGTTGTTGTGGCAATCGTCTATTTGCGGTCGGGACGGCTCCCAATCCATCGCAGAGTTCGCAGATCATACTACGGTCCGCGCGCGATTGGGTTCTGGACAGCGCGTGCGGGGGATTGTACCGTTCAGCAACGGGAGGAACAGAGTGGGCGATCTATTGCTGGCCGTGGATGTGGGAAACACGAACACCGTGGTCGGACTCTTCGAGGGCGACGTGTTGAGGATTCACTGGCGTCTGACCACGCACGCCGAGCGCACCGCCGACGAGGTCGGCGTGTGGCTCCTGCAGCTCCTCAGGTGGGGTGAGGTTGAGCCGCAGGAGCTGACTGACGTCGCCGTGTCGTCGGTCGTGCCGCCGATGGACCCCCGATTACGGGACGGAATCCGGCGATACCTCGACCTGGAGGCATTCTTCGTCGAGCCGGGAATTCGAACCGACATGGAGCTCAAGGTCGACGCCCCGCAAGAGCTCGGCGCCGACCGGTTGTGCGATGCGATGGCGGCATACGCCCAGTACGGAGGCCCGTGTCTGGTGTTGGATTTCGGCACCGCCATCACCTGGGAGGTGGTCTCAGCCGGCGGCGAGTACCTGGGAGGAGTGATTGCTCCGGGTCCCGGCGTGACCGCTGATGCGCTGTCGGCAAAGACCGCCAAGCTGCCGCAGGTGGCCATGGCGCCGCCTCCAAGGGTGATTGGCAAGGGAACCGTCGACAGTATCCAGTCGGGGCTCTTTTACGGATATCTCGGGCTGATCGAAGGGGTCACGCGGCGAATCCTCGACGAGCTCGGTGAGGCCACTGTGGTGGCCACCGGTGGTCTGGCGGACGCCTTCGCGAGCCACACCGACCTGATCGACCACGTCGAACCAGATCTCACCTTGAACGGACTGCGTTTGCTGTGGGAGCTCAACCGGGGGGTGTCGGCTTGAAGCAGGAGACGAGGGAGAAGATTCGTACACGGGTTGAGGAGCGATTGCGCCCGCTCACCCTGCCGAACTTCGTCACCCTGCTGCGAATGACGATGGTTCCCTTCATGCTGCTGGCGGTGAACAACCAAGAATACCAACTTGCTCTGTGGATCTTCGTCATTGCCGGTTTCACCGACGCCTTCGATGGTTGGTTGGCCCGCCGCATGAATATGCAATCGCTGCTCGGGGCCTATCTCGATCCCATCGCCGACAAGCTGCTACTGACCGTGGCATACATCGCGCTCACCATACCCCAGGGGCAAGCGGTCGTGATTCCGCTCTGGCTGACCATCCTCGCCCTCTTCCGGGACTTCGTCATCATGCTCGTCGCGGGGGTGCTGTACATGGTGGAGGGAATTCGGGAATTTCCTCCGTCTGTACTCGGAAAGGCGACGACCTTTGCCCAGGTGGTCACGATCGCGGTCGTGCTGCTGGCAAACGTCATCAAGATCCCGTGGCTGATTCCCCAGACGTGCTTCTACCTGTCCTTCCTCCTGGTGATCGTCTCTGCGTTCAACTACAGCTACCGGGTCAGCCGGTTTGTCGATGAGGCGCGACAGGCACGGGAAGACGAAGCCACCACGGATGCCGATAACCAGTAAACGTTCAAACGTTCAACGTTCAACGTTCAAACGTCATGTGATGGTTTCCGGTGGCGTGAACTCCGGCATGATCCCATTCAGCACCCTGACGACATCGCGGGCGATGGTCTTTTCCTCGTTGGTTGGGACCACCAGCACCCGCACCTTCGAGTTGCCGGTAGAGATCTCTCCCTCACCGTCGGTGACCGACCGGTTGCGCTCCTGGTCGACCTCGATGCCCATGAACTCGAGACCGCTCAGAGCGAGCTCCCGCACCTCGGGCGAGCGCTCTCCGATGCCGCCGGTGAAGAAGATGGCATCGACGCCGCTCATCGCGGCGGCGTAGGCCGCGATGTACTTCTTGAGGCGGTAGCAGAACATGCGGAACGCCACATCGGCGCGTTCGTTGCCGTTGGCCCGCGCCTCCAACAGCTCGCGCATGTCCGAGGATACTCCCGAAACGCCGTACAACCCCGAGTGCTTGTTGAGCATGGTGTTGACCTGGTGCAGCGTCAGCTCCTCCATCGCCATCAGCCAGGGGACGATGGCGGGGTCCATGTCGCCCGAGCGAGTACCCATGATCAGACCCTCGAGTGGCGTGAAGCCCATCGAGGTGTCGATGCTGCGGCTGTGGTCCACTGCCGCCAGCGAACAGCCGTTGCCGAGGTGGATGGTAATGAGCCTCTTCTCTTCCCGCTCCCACTCCAGGATCTGGCAACCGCGAAAGGCCACGAACCGGTGCGAGGTACCGTGGAACCCGTACTTCCGCAGGTGGTGCTTCTTATAAAGCTGAAACGGGATGCCATAGAGATAGGCGTGCGCCGGCATGGTCTGGTGGAAGGCGGTGTCGAAGACCGCGATGTGCGGAACATCGGGCATGGCGGCGTTGGCCGCGTAATACCCCCTGAGGTTGGCCGGGTTGTGGAGCGGGGCGAGCGCCGAGCATTCCTCGATCTGCTCGACCACCTCGGGAGTCATCTGCACCGACGACGCAAAGGCCTCGCCGCCGTGGACCACCCGATGACCGACGGCGCCGATCTCATCGACCGAATCGATGATGCCGTGCTCGGGATCCGTGAGAATGCGCAGCACCCACTCGATGGCAGTGCGGTGCTCCAGGATCTCACGATAGTCCTGGAAGGTCTTTCGATCCGGTACCTTGAGCACCAATCGCGAGTCGGAGAGACCGATCTTCTCGACCTGGCCCACGGCCAGAGTCAGGTCCTGGTGGGCGTTCATTCGTTCGAGGTCGGTCTCGATGATCTGAAACTTGACCGACGACGATCCGCTGTTGAGGACTAGGATTTTCATGTGTTGCTCCGAGAGGCCTACGCCATTCTGGGCTTGTCATCCGGCAGGCGGTCGGTTCGATGCCGGTTCTCGTCATACTCGAAGAACCCGCGACCGGTCTTGGCGCCGAGGAGACCGGCTCGCACCAGCCGCTTGAGCAGGGGGCACGGCCGGTGGCGCGGCTCGCCGCTCTCATGGTAGAGGTGCTGCATCCAATTGAGCACCCGGTCGAGGCCAGTACGATCGGCCCACTCGAGAGGGCCGGAGTTGAAGTTGAAGCCCATCTTGAGGGCGAGGTCGACCTCGGCGGCTTCGGCGACCCCCTCAATGACGATGTGGATTGCCTCGTTGATCAGGGGCAGGATCGTACGGGTGGTGACGAAGCCCGGCA
>CAYPBC010000181.1:0-4997 GCA_964408845.1 uncultured Thermoanaerobaculia bacterium | reverse complement strand
GGACGCCAATGGCGTGCTGCCGCCGGTCGGCAACACCGTCGACATCGCTGCGGCCAACTGGAGCAACACCATCGGAGCCTCCGAGCTCGGCACGGTCTGGACCGACCCCGACTTCGACCCCGAAGAGAGCGCCTTCTACTACGCCCGCGTGCTCGAAATCCCGACCCCGCGCTGGATTGTTTACGACGCGTTCCGTTTCGGCATCGAAATCCCCGAGGGCGCCGAAACGATCCACCAGGAGCGTGCCTATACGTCGCCGATCTGGTATTCGCCGTAGACCGGTCTGTCCCAATCGCGTTTCGCGGCGTTGCTTGGGGTGTCCGTACGCACGCTTCAGGACTGGGAGCAAGATCGACGCGCTCCTTCCGGGGCTGCCCGGACACTTTTGCTGATTGCCCACAAGAATCCAAAGGCCCTCTTGGAGGTTGCTTGACTCGTATCATTACAAGTAAGTGCAAGTTTTCGTTCGGGAAATCAGCCGTAACATCAATACCCAGGTGCCTGTCACCTTTTTCTGAACCTTCGAGCTTGAATCAACGCAGCCGATAGCCGTGGGTCGAGTCCGTTGAACTCGGCCGGGAAACCGCGATCGTCTACCATCCCCCCATGAGAACTGAGCAGACTCTCCGGTCCTGGGGCGGGCGCAAATTCCTAATTCCTCATTCCTCATTCCTAATTCGTTTCTGGCGCCGTCTCGCAATTCTCCTGACCGCGACCGCCTTTTGCTATCTCCCGGTTCGCAGTGCGCGTGCTGACGCCATCGTCGTCACCAAGGCGATGACCGCGACCACGGTGGTGGAAATTTCCATCGAGGAGTCGAAGATCCAGGTCGAGATGGAGATTGGAGTCCCCGACCTCATGGCCTTCGGAAACCTCCTGCCCGATGAGATACGCGCCGGAATCGGCCTGGAAGCGGAGCCTCTCAGCCAGCGGCTGGCCAGGTTCTTCGGCGAGGACTTTGTGATTCGCGCCGACGGAGGGCCTGCCCTCCCCGGACGGGTGACCCATTTCGAAGCGCGGCGCCGCGTCCCACGCGACGAGTTGACCGGCGAGCCGCTTCCCGTCACCGAGGCCGAGGGCGAACCGGTCATATTCGTCATCCTCGAGTACGCCTTCGAGGGACAACCGGACACGCTCACCTTTCAACCACCGACCGCCGGCGGCGCCTACCCTACCGCCAACATCGGCTTCATCACGTACCACATGGGGCTGCCCGCGATGGACTTCCGCTACCTCGGCACCGAGTCGACCATCGACCTCGACTGGGATGACCCGTGGTTCTCCAAGTTCCGCAACCGCAATTTGTGGCGGCAGTACGACTCACCGATGAACGTCTTCCTCTATGTCGAACCGTACGAGGTCCGGGTCGAGATCATCGCGCGGCCTCGCGATGTCCAGCGATGGGAGGATGTCGGGGTCGATGGGCTGAATACCATTCCCGTGGATATCCAGGAAGACGTCAAGCGGCGCGTCGCCGAGTTCTTCTCGGAAAACCTCGACCTCACGATTGACGGCGAACCCATCACGCCCGCTCTCGATCGCGTCAACTTCCTCGAGCGCACCCTCCGCACATCCACCGTGATCAGCCCGCCGCGCGAGCTCGACGCCGCCTCGGCCACCCTCGGCGTGATCTTCCTCCAGCCGACCACGGGATATCCGCAGGAGGTCAACGTGACCTGGAGCCTGTTCCCCGAACGGGTCGCGAGAATACCGGGCGCCGCCACCGATGAGGCGGGGCCCCTCCGATTCTTCCTGGTGCCAGAGGACAACATCCTGTGGTGGAAAAACTTCCTCAAGAACCCGACGCTGCCAACCCTGGTCGATGTCGAACCACCCCCCTCCCTCCTCCTTCGGGGGGCGATGTACCTCGGCTGGCTGGGAGTGGCCGTTTTGGGGCTGCTCGTGATCCGAAGCGGAGTTGCCGTCGCCCGCGGCCGGGGAACGTGGATGCGAGTCGTCCTGGTTGCCGCCCTGCTGGTAGCCGTCGCCGGAGGCGCCTTCGCCGCCACCCGTTCGGCCAGCATCACCGACCAGCGCGCCGAGGAGATCGTGTCGGCGCTGCTCCACAACGTCTACCGAGCCTTCGACTTCCGCGACGAGGAGACGATCTACGACACCCTCGAGCACAGCGTCACCGGCGATCTCCTCACAAGCACCTACATCGAGACCCGGCGCGGGCTCGAGCTCGCCAGCCAGGGCGGCGCCCGCGCCAAGGTCCAGGAGATCGAGATGATCGAGGTGGATGCAGAAAGGGAGAGCACTGGCTTCCGGGCCACATGCACATGGAACGTCGCCGCCTCCGTCGGCCACTGGGGACACATCCATCAGCGTCGCAACCAGTACGTCGCGGAGCTGACGATCGAGCCGGTCGATGGAGTCTGGAAGATCACGGGGTTGGAGTTGATTGAAGAACAAAGGCTATGAGGCATTGAGTCCTCGGTCGAAATTTCG
This sequence comes from uncultured Thermoanaerobaculia bacterium, assembly GCA_964408845.1. Taxonomy (GTDB): domain Bacteria; phylum Acidobacteriota; class Thermoanaerobaculia; order Thermoanaerobaculales; family Sulfomarinibacteraceae; genus Sulfomarinibacter. Next base: position 2,546 of record CAYPBC010000181.1, on the reverse strand, counting down.
CCCTTGCTTGAGCACCTCTTCGCTTGCCGGTAGACCAAAAGCAGAGTGGTGTGCTGGCTCAAGTATGTTCGACAATAGGTTTGCCTGAGAAATGGTGCCGGAGGAGGGGATCGAACCCTCACGACCATACGGTCAAGGGATCTTAAGTCGTCAGAAGGGCGATTTGTTAACTCTATTCTTCAGAATACTTACACGACTATCTTTATGAAACGACTGAACTTGCCTTTGTGACTGATTGTCAACGGTTGCTGGCGTTTATCACAGGTTCTTACAAAGTACTGCACCACCAGTGCACCACGTCGGCCTCTGTTTCTCCTGACACCCACGTCTACCACCAAAGTGTGATAGCGACCTTCTGTCCCAGGAATTATTCTCACCCTAGTATCTGGACGAGAAGAAAGGACAACCCTGAAATGGCCAACCGTCAGTCCTCTCGGTTCTTAGCGTTCCCGAGGATTGTGGGGAATGTTGCTGCAGGCAATTGCGATTGCTATCTATTACATGAACTTTTTTCATTTGGGTTTGTGCCGAGGTAGGACCTTGAACACCGGAGGTTTCCTATGGAAGACCTAGGCGCTGGACGAACCGACAAATCGGAAATCAACCGGCCTATCAACGGTCGGTTTGATCCTCACGAAACGGCGAGCCTGCACGAGCACCTGCTCGAGGGCGTCTCCAGGACCTTCGCGCTCACCATCCCCCAGCTTCCCGATGGGTTACGCGAAGCCGTCACCAATGCCTATCTGTTGTGCCGGATCGCCGACACGATCGAGGACGACCCGGAACTCGACGCCGAGGCCAAGGACACCTTCCACGCAGCATTCCTCGAGGCCACAGAGTCCGGTCGCGGTGCCACGGCCTTTGCCCGGTCCCTGTGGCCGCGGCTTGCGCCCAGCACTCTCGACGCAGAGGTCGAGCTGATCCGGGAGAGCCCTCGGGTCCTGCGGATGACGCACCAACTGCAGCCGCGCCAGCGCGGGGCCATCCTGCGCTGTCTCACCAACATGAGCCGCGGCATGGGCCACTTCGAGCGCAGCCGCAGCCGCTCGGGGCTCGAAGACGTGACCGAGTACGAACGCTACTGCTACTTCGTCGCCGGTGTCGTCGGCGAGATGCTGACCGAGCTCTTTTGCGACCACTCACCCCAGATCAACGCCAGACGCGACGAGTTTGAGACTCGGGCAGTGAGTTTCGGTCTCGGCTTGCAGATGACCAATATCCTCAAGGATGTTTGGGACGACTATGAGAACGGCGTCTGCTGGCTACCTCGCGAGGTCTTCAACACCTACGGCTACGACCTGAGTGAGCTTCAGCCACACCACAACGGCAACGGCCCCGCCTTTGCCGCATCCATGCAACACATGGTCGGAATTGCTCACGCCCATCTCCGAGAAGCACTCGAATACACACTGGCCATTCCGAAAAATGAGACCGGAATCAGGCGTTTCCTGATCTGGGCGACGCTGCTGGCGGCCTCGACCCTGCGCAAGATTTCCAACGAACCGTTGTTTACAGCGGGTACCGAGGTTAAAGTGTCCCGCCGAAAAGTCGCGGGGGTCGTGGGGCTATCAAACGCCTTTATTCGCTCCAACACCGGGCTTGCCGGCCTTTTCAATGTCGCTGCACGTGGGCTTCCGCTACACAGCGGCAACGAGTCTTCAAAAATTGTTGGAAGGGAATCGAAAACACAGTGAGCAGCTCCTGCTTTCCATCGTTCCACAAGCTCTCGGTGCAAGAACGGGTCCGCACGGTGCGCGACCGGGGTCTGCTGTCTTCACAGGAATACAAGGCGCTGGTCAACGGCGAGACCATCCTCGATGTCAACAGCGCCGATACCATGATCGAGAACGTGATCGGGGTCATGGGCCTCCCGATCGGTCTCGGGCTGAACTTTCTGATCAACGGCAAGGATTACGTGGTGCCGTTGGCGGTAGAGGAGCCGTCGATTGTCGCCGCCCTCAGCTTTGCCGCAAAGACTGCGCGCACCACCGGTGGATTCACCGCCTCGAGTTCCGAACCGATCCTAATCGGCCAGATCCAGCTGGTAGACGTCCCCCATTCCACAAAAGCACGACAGCTGCTCGAGCAGCGCAAGGAAGAGGTCCTCAACCTCGCCAACAGCCTCCATCCGCGGATGGTGGCGCGCGGCGGCGGCGCGGTCGACCTCGAGGTGATCATCCACCCCGCGGGCAACGACAGCGTCGAGATGATGGTGGTCCACCTGTTGGTCGACACCCGTGACGCCATGGGCGCAAACCTGGTCAACACCATGTGCGAGGGGGTCGCCTCTTTCATCGAGAGCATCACTGGAGGCAAGGTCTTTCTGCGGATCCTCTCGAACCTGGCCGATCGGTCACTGGTGCGCGCTTCGGTGAAGATCCCGACCGAAAACCTGGGAAACAACGGCTATGACGGCGAACAGGTGCGCGACGGCATCGTCATCGCCAGCCAGTTCGCGGCCGTCGATTCCTACCGCGCTGCGACCCACAATAAGGGCATCATGAACGGCATCGACGCGGTGGCGCTCGCCACCGGCAACGACTGGC
>CAYPBC010000180.1:0-5095 GCA_964408845.1 uncultured Thermoanaerobaculia bacterium | reverse complement strand
CCTCGCGGAGAACCGTCTCCTGGTCGTCATCCCACAAACCCTGGTGCTCCATAAAGCGACGAAGCCGAAGGATCGGATCCCGCGCCTCCCACTTCTCGACCTCCTCGTCGCCACGATACCGGCTCGCGTCATCTGCGGTGGTGTGGTCGCCGAGCCGGTAGGTGACCGCCTCGATCAGGCTTGGGCCGTCGCCGCGCCGCGCCCTTTCGATGGCCTCGGTTGCCGCCGTGAAGACCGCGAAGACGTCGTTGCCGTCGACCTGGATGCCGGGCAGGCCGTAGGCGTGCGCCTTCTGGGCGAGGGTTTCCGCCGCCGTCTGCCGGTGCAACGGCACCGAGATCGCCCACTGGTTGTTCTGGATCACAAACACCGTCTTCGCGTCGAAGACGGTGGCGCAGTTGACCGCCTCGTGGAAGTCGCCCTCAGACGTCGAACCGTCACCGCCAAAGGTCACCGCCACCGCATCCTCTCCGCGCAGCTTGAGCGACAGCCCGACGCCTGCGCCGTGCTGCCACTGACTGCCGACCGGAACCGCCACCGGGAAGCATCGCACGTCTTCGGGATAGCACGAGCCGCGCTCGTCGCCCGCCCAATAGGCGTAGACAAGATGCAGCGGGACGCCGCGCAAGACCATGACCCCATGCTCGCGGAAGGCGGGGATCAACCAGTCACTCTCACCCATCGCCAGTGCGACGCCGGCCTGCACCGCCTCCTGGCCCTTGATCGGCGGCCACGTTCCCATACGTCCCTGGCGCTGGAGATTGATCGCCTTGTCGTCAAAGGTACGCATCAGCACCATGTCGCGGTAGAGGTCACGAATCCGACTGGGATCGATCTCGGGCATCAAGGACTCGTCTACCCGGCCCTCGATGTCGAGGATCTCCAACCGTTCCGTCACCGCTTCATACACCCGCGTTCGCGGCATAGCCTCTCCCCCTCCTTCGTTCCAGGTCAGTGAAGACAACAACCGAAAGTGGCGGAGTATTTCGGGCCCAACCCGCGTCCGTGTCCGCGTCCGCGTCCGAAATCCGGAATCAGGAATGTTCACTTCACTGGAGATGTCTGGCGTCGCAACGTTAGAACGTTCAACGTTCAACGTTCAGACGTTTGAACGTTGTGATGGGAACCACCGCGCGGTGGCGTACGGCTCGAGGAATCGTTCCGGAACCGGATCCAGAGGCCGGCGAACCGCGTCGAGGTTGAGCGCCTCCGCCATCTCTGCGGCGATCGCCTCCCCCACCACCTGCGGGTCGGCACTGAGGGCGGCCGGCGCGAGGCCAGCGCGAATCTCCTCCTCGGGCACGTCGAAGACCCGGGCGTAAAGACCCGCGTCGAGACCGAGCAGCACCGCAGCGTGGATCAGGACGCCGCCGCGACGCCGCGTCTGGGCGCAGCCAACCGCTTTCCGGCCGTCCACCACCAGGGTGTCTGACAATTGGTCGAGGAAGCAGACCGGCGAACGAACGCGGCTTCCGCGGCGCGGCTCGGCAAGCCGCGACACTTCACTGCCGAATGCGGCCAGCGCCGGCTCGAGTGCATCCAGGAATCGCCCATAGAGCCCGAGAATCTCCTTGGCCCAGGGATGCTCCTGCGGCAGGGCGAGACCGATGCCAAGATCGCAGCGATGGACCACCCCGGTGCCGCCGGTGAGGCGGCGCAACACCGGGATGCCCTGATCGCGGCACCACTCGAGGTCGGCCTCGTCGGGCTTCTGCCCATAGCCCAGCACCACCACCGGCCCGTGCCACGAGGTCAGGAAGAGGCTGACCTCCCCGGCCGCCGCCCGTTCCAGCAGCCACGCCTCGCGGGCCAGATCCTCCACCGGCGGTCCGGTGGATTCCATCACGTTGAGGATTCCCGTCTCGCTCGTCACCACTGAATTGAACCACACCGCTCGACAGCTACCTAACCCGCATACCCCTCCACCCAGCCACGACGGCCCGCGACGTCCTTTGCAAGCGCCGAAGGCGCGAAAGATCCATAGCCTGGGGCGTGAGCCCCAGGAACACGGTTTGGACAAAAAAGACTAGCCGCGAAGCGGCGACAGACAATGGGTAGATGGCTGCGGCTCACGCCGCAGCGTCGATCTATCGCCCCCTCGGGGCTCCGGCGTTGAATCGTACCCATTACCTGGGGCTCACGCCCCAGGCTATGAGTCTGTCGCCGCTTCCGGCTTCGTGCTTCGCACTACGCCGTGACAAGTCGCGGCTGGCTCGATCCGTCAGTGTCATAATCGTTTCGGCGCTTCCTGATACAAGGAGTCGACGATTCATGTTCTGCCCAAATTCCAAATGCCTCGACTTCGTTGCCACCGGCACACATGGTGAGTACGTCCCGGGCGTGACGACCTGTCCGGTCTGCGGTGAGTACCTCGTCGACACTGTGCCACCGACAACCGGCGCGCCGCGAGAGGAGACACACTACACCGAGGTCGAGCCGGTCTTCGAGACCTCCGACCCCACCGAGGTCATGGTGGTCAAGGGGCTGCTCGAGAGCGAGAACATTCCCTTTGTGACGACCGGCGCGGAGAAGTTCGACACATTCCGCGGCGCCTTGTCGCCGATGCGCTTCAACCCCGGCGCCGGGATGGTTGTCTTCATGGTCCCCAGTCCCCTGGCCGTTACCGTACGCGAGCTGCTCGAGGAGTACGAGAAGGACGACTGACTGATCTGCACTCCCAAGAAACTCGGAGTTTCTAGGGAGTGCAGATCAAATGGAGGAAGGCATGCGCCGAATTTTTTCTTTGCTCGCTCTCGCTTTGGTCCCGATTTCTGCAACGGCCCAGGTACCCCTCAAGACGCTGAGTCTCGAGGCCTTGTTCGAGGACAAGGCGTTGGAACTCGAACGGTTGACCGGTCTCACGTGGCTGCCCGACGGGGAGCACATCATCTACCTCACCTCTCACGGCGAGGAGAAGACGCTGTGGCGGCAGCGTGTTGCGACCGGCGAGCGCGAGGTGCTCGCCGACTGGGCGGCGCTGATGGAAGGCCTCGCCGAGCAACGACCGAACTTCGCACAGCCGAAGATGAGCGACGTCAACAGCTCGGCGTCGCATCGAACGTCGCCGGTCCTGTCGCCGGATGGGAAGATTCTGGTCGGCGGCCATGCCGGGGACCTCTATCTCTTTGACCTGGCGACCGGGGAGGCCCGGTTCCTCACCGGCGACGGGTCGCAGGAAATCTACCCCGCATTCGGCCCCGACGGGTCGAAAGTCGCGTTCGTCAAGAACGGTGATCTGTACTGGCTCGATCCGGCCACGGCCGTAAGCCACCGGGTCACCTACCGCGGCGACAACCAGGATCTCCTCAACGGCGTCGCAGATTGGGTTTACGAGGAAGAGCTCGACGTCGAGCGCTCATTCTGGTGGTCCCCCGACGGCACCCGCCTGTCGTTCCTCCAGTTCGACGAACGACCGGTGGGTGTGGTTCCGATCACCAGCGACTCGATGCCCTACCCGGGTCTCGAACGCCAGCGCTATCCCACGGCCGGCACCGCCAACCCGAAGGTGCGTCTCGGGGTCATCGGCATCGACGGCGGCGAGCCGGTGTGGATCGACACCGGCGCCGGTGACTACTACCTGGTGCGTTCCGGCTGGACGCCGGCCGGAGAGATGTGGGTCGAGCGCCTCAACCGTGACCAGACGGTCCTCGACCTGATGGCGATCGATCCCTCCACGGGTGCGACCCGCACCCTGCTCACCGAAAAGGACCCCACCTGGATCAACGTGACCGATGATCTCCACTTTCTATCCGGTGGCCGCTTTCTGTGGACCTCCGAACGGGACGGGTGGCGCCACCTCTACCTCTACGCCGCCGACGGCGCCCTCGAGCGCCGGCTCACTTCAGGTGAGTGGCAGATCGAGAAGGTGTCCGGCGTTGATCCGACCGAAACCCACGCCTTCATCATTGCCAACCGCCAAGACCCCCGGCAACGGAATCTCTACCGCGTCAACCTCGCGACCGGCGCGATCTCGGCCCTCGGCGACTCCATGCAAGGCGCCCACGACGGCACGCTGTCGCCGGACGGCAGCACGCTTATCGACCAGTGGTCGACCCGCGACACCCCACCGCGGGTGGATCTGATCGCGGCCGACGGCCCGGTCGTCAGACGGCTATGGGAGTCCGGCGACGAGCTCGCCGCATGGGACCTCCTCCCGGTCGAAGCTTCTTCGATCACCGCGGCTGACGGCGTCGAGCTCCACTCGCTGCTCATCCGCCCACGGAACTTCGACCCGGCAAAGCGCTACCCTGTGGTCCTCTACGTCTACGGGGGTCCGAACTCCCAGCTCACCCAGGATCGCTGGGGCGGTTCGATCCACAACACCTACAGGCTGTTTGCCGACATGGGTATCGCCGTCTTCCTGGTCGACAATCGCGGCACCTGGGGACGCGGCCACGCGTTTGAGACCGCGGTCCACCGCCGGCTCGGCGAGCTCGAGGTCGCCGACCAGCTCGCCGCCGCGCGCTGGCTGAAGGCGCAACCATGGGTCGATCCCGAACGCATTGCGGTCTACGGCGGCAGCTATGGCGGCTACATGACCCTGCTCCTGATGCTCAAGACGCCAGGAGTCTTTCGCGCCGGAATCGCCTACGCACCGGTCACCGACTGGTCCCTTTACGACACCATCTACACCGAGCGCTATATGGACACTCCGGAGGACAACCCCGAGGGCTACACTGCGTCGGCGCCGCTGACCTATGCCGACAACCTCGAGGGGGCGCTGCTCGTGGTCCACGGCGCCATGGATAACAACGTCCACTTCCGAAACACCCTCCAGCTCATCGGCCGGTTGGCCAGCGCCGACAAGGTTTTTGAGCTCATGGTCTATCCCCGCACCCGACACGGTGTCAGACGGTCGAAGTTCGCGCTTCATTTCCATCGCATGAAGGTGGAGTTTCTGAAGCGATATCTTCTCGACGATCGTGAAGATCACGAGAATCATGGGAGTGACACCCGTGAGTGACGTGCGTGAACTGAATCGGGACGCTTGGGACGCACAGGTGGCGAAGAAGAACCGCTGGACGGTCCCGGTCTCCCCCAAGGAGATCGAAGCCGCACGGCGGGGCGAATGGGAGATTCTTCTGACGCCCACACG
>CAYPBC010000179.1:0-5129 GCA_964408845.1 uncultured Thermoanaerobaculia bacterium | reverse complement strand
GGACCTTTCAGATCATGAAGTTCCCGATGGGTGGGTTCAACAACAACCGCAATCTGAACTTCCGTGAGATCGCGCGCTGGCCGCCACTGACGATGGAGCACGTCTATGCCATTAGAGAGCGGGCGAAAACCGTCGATCTGGTGGGCGCCGAGCTGTGGCACTACAACACGACGGTCAGCTATCGAGACGAGTCCACCGAAGCGAATAACATGGTCTGCGGCGGCACACCCGAGTATCCGGACAACAATACGCACTACGTGGAATTCGGACGCAACCTGACCGAAGAGGACGTGGTGATCGGTCGGAAAGTGGTGGTTCTGGGATATGGAATTGCCCGGGAGATCTTCCCCTTTACCGACCCAGTCGGCAAGACGGTCAAGGTGGACGGCCGCAAGTTCACGGTGCAGGGCGTCTTTGCCGAAAAGAAGTCGGCGATGGGCGGCCGGTACGATAGCTACGTTCTGATGCCGATCTCAGTGTGGATGGAGATGTACGGTGCGCGCGACGAGAATGGAAGCCCGCGCTCGATCTTCATCACGGTGCGATCACGGCTTGGAGTGCCGCTCGAAGAGGCGTTGGAGGAGACCCGGTCCGTGCTGCGTGTGGCCCGAGGGCTGAGTCCGCGCGATCGCGACACCTTTCACTGGTTCACCAGCGATTCGCAGATCCGCGCCTTTAATGACGCGACGGCCGGGGTCAAGACCGCCGCCTTCGTGCTCGGGATCGTGGCCCTGATCGTGGCCGGCATCGGCATCATGAACATCATGCTGGTTTCGGTCACCGAGCGCACCAAGGAGATCGGGATCCGCAAAGCCCTTGGTGCCAAGCGGCCTGCCATCCTCCTCCAATTCCTGATGGAGGCGGTTGTTCTGTGCAACATCGGCGGCATCATCGGGGTGTTGATCGGTTTCGGCATCGGAAATGTCGTGACCTTGTTCACCGACTTCGCGATCCACGTTCCGGTCGACTGGGCCGTGCGCGGGGTGATCTTCTGCTCGGTGGTCGGTCTCATCTTCGGCATGTGGCCGGCGATCCGAGCGTCGCGGATGGCTCCGATCGATGCGCTGCGGTATGAGTAGGTCATACCCGTCTCCGTCTCCGTGCCCGATGACAGGAAGAGGGCCAGTCCCTTGGTCCCGCGCCTTTTCGGGCACGGAGACGGAAACGGGCACGGATAGCCCATGACCTGGATCGATAGCTTCAGGATGGCTGTGGCGGCCATCGGCGCGCACAAGCTGCGATCCCTCCTCACCCTGGTGGGCATCATCGCAGGCGTGGCGGCCATCATCGCGGTGATGACCGGGGTGTCGGTGGTGCAGACCACCATGGAGCGAGAGCTCAGCGTCCTCTCGAACCGCACCTTCCAGATACAGAAGTATCCGCGCGGCAACTTCAACGACAACCGCGACCTCAATTTCCGCGAGATCTCGCGCTGGCCGCCGCTGACCTTGGATCACGTTCTCGCGATTCGCGAACGGGTACCGTCGGTGGATCTCGTCGGAGCCGAGCTGTGGCACTACAACGGCCGAGTCAGCTACCGCGACAAATCCACCGAGGCCAATAACTTCGTGTGCGGGGGCACCCCCGAGTATCCCGAGAACAACACCCACTACGTGGAGCTCGGTCGCAACATTTCGGAAGAAGACGTGATGGTCGGTCGCAAGGTGGTGGTGATCGGTTTTGGGATCGCCCAGGAGCTCTTCCCCTTCACCGACCCGATAGGCAAGGCGGTCAAGGTGGATGGGCGCAAGTACAGGGTGCAGGGCGTCTTCGCCGAGCGGAAGTCTGCGACCGGCGGCAGGTTTGACCGCTACGTCCTGATGCCGATCTCGGCTTGGATGCGGGCCTACGGGTCACGGGACGATCCGGGGATCCAGCGTTCGGTGTACATTACCGTGCGGTCCGCAGAGGGAGTCGAGCTCCAGGATGCGATCGACGAGACCCGGGCGGTGCTACGCGCCGTCCGCGGAGTGAGCCCTCGCGACCGCGACAACTTCTTCTACTTCACCACCGACTCGGAGATCCGGGCCTTTAACCAGGCCACCGCAGGGCTCAAGACCGCGGCCTTCGTGCTCGGAATCGTGGCCCTGGTGGTCGCCGGCATCGGCATCATGAACATCATGCTGGTTTCCGTCACCGAACGCACGAAGGAGATCGGTATCCGCAAGGCACTCGGCGCCAAGCGGCATGCGATTCTGCTCCAGTTCCTGATGGAGGCGATCGTGCTCTGCAATATCGGTGGGGTCCTTGGTGTGCTGCTCGGCTTCGGACTCGGCAACATCGTGACGATGTTCACCGACTTCTACGTCAGCGTGCCGATGGAATGGGCGGTGCGCGGCGTGATTTTCTGTTCGGTGGTCGGCCTCGTCTTTGGCATGTGGCCCGCGATCCGCGCTTCCCGCCTCGCACCCATTGATGCCCTGCGCTACGAGTAAACGAAGCGTTCCTTGCTGCCGTCCATAGCGAATCCTACGAATTCCCAATCGCAATTAAACTTCAATTCCGAAGTGAATCCAATTCGAACCTTCTGAGCAATTCTCGGGGTTTTCAGGGCCGGCTGACTCCGATCGGCAGGAAGGCCCCGAGAGCATGGAAGGGCCCTTTCTCAGTGTTGTTTCGGTTCTGGGGCGGCGGCCCTGAAAAACCTCGAAAATTGCTTGCGGCATATTTCACAATCGCTCGGAATTGTGTATCATATCCGGGATCGATAAGGGGGAGGTCCGATCTTGAGAAAACGTCCAAGTAACGGGTGGTTATCTCAAGATCGGATCTGAACAAAGGAGGACTCCGTGCAACCTGTCTATGTGATCTATCTTGTACCGGTGTTCGCGATCGTGGCCCTGTTATACGCCTACCTCCGCGCCGCCTGGGTGCGGCGCCAGGACGAGGGAACGGACCGCATGAAGCTGATCGGCGGTTGGATCGCCGAGGGCGCCATGGCGTTCCTCTCGCGCGAGTACCGGGTGCTGGCGGTCTTCGTGGTTGCGGTGGCGATTCTGCTTGGGGTCACGAACTACTACGTCTCTGAGGACACCAACGCCTTCATCGCCCTGTCCTTCGTGCTCGGCGCCCTGTGCTCGGCGCTGGCCGGCTACTTCGGGATGAAGACTGCGACCGCCGCCAACACACGCACTGCCAGTGCCGCCCGCAAGGGGCTCAACGAGGCGTTGCAGGTGGCGTTTGCAGGCGGGTCGGTGATGGGTCTGGCAGTCGTGGGTCTGGCCCTCGGCGGCATCGGCTTGCTCTTCATACTCTATACACGCATGTACCCCGATGCGCTGACATCGGAGTCCGCGATGATGTTGGTGCTCAACATCCTCTCGGGCTTCTCGCTCGGAGCGTCCTCGATCGCCCTCTTCGCCCGTGTCGGCGGCGGCATCTACACCAAGGCCGCCGATGTCGGGGCTGATCTCGTTGGCAAGGTCGAGGCCGGGATCCCCGAAGACCACCCGCTCAACCCGGCCACCATCGCCGACAACGTCGGAGACAACGTGGGAGACGTCGCGGGCATGGGCGCCGATCTCTTCGAGTCCTACATCGGGGCCATCATCTCCTCGATGATCTTGGGTGTCGCCTGGTTCGCCGGGTTCGAGGCGATCGAGAAGGGCGCCGGCATGAACGGGGTGTACCTGCCGATGGCAATCATGCTGATTGGGCTCGTGGCCTCGATCGTCGGCTTCTTCATGGTGCGCACCAAGGAAGGTGGCAACCCTCAGGCAGGCCTCAACCGTGGCACATTCGGCGCCGGCGCCCTGATGGTGGTGGGAACCATCTTCGCCATCAAGTGGTTGATTCCGGCCGGCGGGGTCACGGTTGTGGGGCTGGTCTCTGGCAAGGAAGCTACCTACGAGTGGTGGGGCCTGGCCGTCGCCGTGGTGGCGGGGCTCGCAGCGGGTATCGGTGTCGGCCTACTGACCGAGTTCTACACCGCCACCAACAAAAAACCGGTCGAGACGATTATCCAGGCATCGAAGACGGGACCAGCAACGACCATCATCCAAGGGATCGCGGTTGGCATGAACTCGACCACCTTCCCGGTGCTCGTGATCAGCGCGGCGATTTTGCTCGCCTACCGTTTTGCCGGGCTCTACGGCATCGCGCTGGCGGCTGTCGGCATGCTGAGCACACTTGCGATCCAGCTGGCCACCGACGCGTACGGACCGATCGCCGACAACGCCGGCGGTGTCGCCGAGATGGCTCAGCTTGGACGCGACATCCGCTCCCGGACCGACAAGCTTGACGCGGTCGGCAACACCACTGCAGCGATCGGCAAGGGTTTTGCGATCGGTTCGGCGGCGCTGACCGCGCTGGCGCTGACCGCAGCCTTCCTGACAAAGATGCACGGCGAGGTCAGCATCGACGCCGCGAATCCCTATGTGCTGGTGGGGCTCCTGATCGGCTGCATGCTGCCATTCCGATTCTCGGCGATGGCGATGGTGGCGGTAGGCACGGCGGCGCAGGACATGATCCAGGAGGTGCGGCGCCAGTTCCGCGATATTCCGGAGCTGCGGCCGGCCCTCGACGCTGCTCAGAAGGCCGAGTCGGAAGAGCGCGAGCCGACCACCGAGGAGGCCGCGATCATCGAAGCGGCCGACGGCAAGGCCGAGTACACCCAGTGCATCGAAATCGCCACCGCGGCGGCGATCAAGAAGATGATCGTGCCCGGTGTGATTGCGGTTCTGGTGCCGGTTGTCGTTGGCCTGATCTCGGTCGACATGCTCGGCGGCCTGCTCATTGGTGTCACGATCTCGGGGGTGTGTCTGGCGATCTTCCAGTCCAATGCCGGCGGCGCCTGGGACAACTCGAAGAAACAGGTCAAGGATGAAGGCCACGCGAAGTGGGGTGACGACTTCGACGAGATGCACAAGGCGACCGTCACCGGCGATACCGTCGGCGATCCCTTCAAGGACACCTCGGGACCATCGCTCAACATCCTGATTAAGCTGATCTCGGTGGTCGCGATGATCATCGCGCCGATTTTGTACGCGATTCACTTCGGCTAGACCGCGGCACATAGAAACCAACGCCGGGCCTTCGGGCCCGGCAATTCGTTTTTGTGCGTGCCAGCGGTGCGCCCAAAAACGTCACGGCGTAGCCGCAGGCGAAGCCGGATGACGTGCCCGGTTCCT
>CAYPBC010000178.1:0-5148 GCA_964408845.1 uncultured Thermoanaerobaculia bacterium | reverse complement strand
CGAAAAGCGGAGAGTTGATGCCCTGGGCGGCGGCGGGAACAGCAGCCGAAACCACAAATATTGCGATGAGGATCGCAATAATTCGACGCATTGTTGACCTCCTTTGTCGATGCCGGAACACCGGATCACGCTACCACGGTCGCTCGAAATATCAATACGTCACCACACGATCTCGTAGCTGGTGCTCCTACCGCCTCCGGGCCGTTTCACGAGGAGGCCCTTGACGACCAGATCCGCGATCTCGCGCTGGGCGGTTGCGCGGCTGGTCCTCGTCATGCCGAGGTATTTGCGGGTGGTCAACCCGCCCTCGAACCCTCCCGGGCCGGCGTCGAGCATTCGATTGATGACCTTGCGCTGGCGCTCGCTCAGATTGACCCCTGAATGCCCCTGCCAGAAACGGGCCTTGGCGAGCACCAGGTCGAGACTCCCTTCGGAGTTGATGACGGCACGCTCGAGACACCCCGCGAACCACGTCAGCCAGCCCGTGAGCTCTCCGTCGCCGCGCTGGGTCTTCTCTAGGATGTCGTAGTAAACGTCCTGTTCGGTACGGATCTGGGCGGACATGCTGTAAAGACGGAGCGGGGTTCCCTCATCCCTCGCAAGGGTCATATCGGCGATCGCCCGGGCGAGCCGTCCGTTCCCGTCCTCGAAGGGGTGGATCGTCACAAACCAGAAATGTGCGAGACCGGCCCGTAGCAAGCCGTCCTCGGGGTCTGGATCCGCCGCATACCACTCGAGGAAACGAGCCATCTCCCCTGGCACTCTCGCGGCCGGGGGCGCCTCGAAGTGGACCGTCTCCCGACCCACCGGCCCCGAGACGACCCTCATTGGCTCGTCAGATTTCCGCCAGTCCCCGACGATGATTTGTTGCATCCCTGAGTATCCGGTGGGAAAGAGCGCTGCGTTCCATCCCCTGAGCCGCTCTTCGGTAAGTGGATCCCGACAACGTTGCGTGGCATCGACGATCATTTCCACCAACCCGTCAACATGGCGGGCTGTCGGTGGCAAGCCGGCCGTGGGCAGGCCGAGTTTGCGGGCGACCGACGATCGGACCGATTCCCGGTCCAGAACCTCGCCCTCGATCGCGGCGGTCATGACCGCCTCATCCGTCAGGATCGACGCCCGCGCCTCCAGCCCCAGATCGAACCCCAAACCCGCGGCCTTGCCGAGGATCTCGCCCTGGCGCCGTCGTGCGGCAGCGAGCGGGGTCAGCAGTCGCTCGCTGTTCCATCTCAGCCTCGAAGTCCAATCGGCGTGTCGCCAGACGAAGTTGGCCATGCAGGCTCCTCATCGTGAGGCGTTTCTTTAGAATAAACGCCTCACTAATTGAGTCGAATATAGCGCATATTCGCTTCTCACGCCACTTTCACCCTTAGCGCGAAGTCTCAATTATTTCTTTCGGCGTTTCTTTTTCGACGTCTTGGAGGTGTCGTCCTGCCGGCGGCCGATCTCCTCCAGCGCCTGTTTGCAGACCTTTTTTTCGGCCGTGATGCGGTCGAGCATCCCCTTGGCCACCAGGGACAATCCCAGCGTCGCGACGGCGACGCCGGTCGAGGCGACGGCCTCCGCTCCCTTAAGCTGCACCGATGGGTTCGAAAGAGTGCCGCCGAGCTTGATGTAGGGGTTGGTGATCATGCTCGCCGACAGACCGATGCCCTTGCGCGGTTTGGTCACCCACTGGAGATTGAGCTTTTCGGTGTTGAGATCGATATTTCCCTTGCCGAGCATCGTCATCTTGTCGCTCTGCAGGGCCATCGGCTCGAGGGTTGCGAACCCGTCTTCGAATATCATTTGTGCGACGCCGCACTGGAGCTCGGTGGTCGCGTCCTCCTTGGCGAACGGGTTGAATGCGGTGAGCAACGTGAGCAGAAAATCCGCGGTGACGAGGTCGAGGATTTTGCTGTCCAACACGCCCTTGCCGATGACCACCTGCACGGATCCATTGGCCGAACTGGCAAAGCCATGCGGACTTCTGCCGACCACATCGAGCCGGACCTCGAGATCGATGGGCGGCTCCAATGCGGCGTTGGCGGAGTCCACACCCTGGAGGTCAAGCCGCACGGCGTCGATGTCCAACACCGTGTGCAGCCGATAGCTGTCACCGACCGGTTCGAGCACGAGGGTGCCCGACCCGCGCCCCTCGCTCTGACCAACCAACGAAAAGCGGTGGACCTCGAGCCGTCCATTTTTGAGTCGCGCGCCAAGCTCGACCTCTCGGAATCTCTGGAGGGGCAGCTCGAGGGTGCCGATGGTGATATCGACGTCGGCGTTGGCGCGCTGCATCCAGCCGAAATCGATGGGCTCGTCCGAGATCAGCCGTGTAGCCTTTGGCGTGGCAGGTTGATCGTCGATCTTAGTTTGCTTTTCACTTCCCCGGGGTGGAGGCCCCACGAGCCATTCGAGGTGGAGCTGATTCGACACCAGCTGTGCCGTGACCTCGGGCTTGCCGCGGATATCCACCTCGAGCGAGCCCTTGAGGCCGGATTTGCCGAGGACAATATCAAGCCCGTCGGCGGTGAACTTCTCTGGCGTGCCTTCGAAATGGCCCTCGACGCTGAAGGGCTCGTCCGGCAGCTTTGTGAAATCGGTGAGCTCTTTGATCAGGGCGGTTCCTGGACCGGATGCGGAGAGTTGGAGGTCGGTGCCGACCATTGTGGGCCTCTCTCCGAGGCTGCCGTGTAGCGCGACGGTGTGTCCGCCGAGTTCGACCGAGACCCGGTTGAAAAGGACAGCGGCGTCGGTGCGTTGGATGCGGCCGCTCACCTTGAACGGCGCCACCGGGACCGTGACGCCGGTAAGGGCTGAGAACAGCGATGCATTGGGGCCATCGGCGGTGACGGTGAGGTCGGTGCCGACTAACTTGGCCGCCGTGCCTATGCGGCCGTCTACCGCCGCCACCGCCTTGTCGAGGGTGGCGCGCAGACCGTCAATCTCGTACCCCGCATCGTCGATCGAAAGACCGGTCGTCAGCGTGTAGGGCTCGGGGGGCAGCTCGGGCAGCTTTGTCAGATCATCGGCCAACCGCCCCGCCCGACCGAGATCGGGACCAGAAATGTCTACCGTGACGTCGGTGCCCACCAGGCCCCTGACCGTGCCGATCGCACCGTCGATGGAGATGCGGTTGGAGTCGATCACGGCAACGACGTCGCTGAGGTCGACGCGTCGTCCGGTCACCCGCACATCTCCCGTTACCGAGAACGGCGCTTGCGGCAGCCCGGTCAGGTGAAAGTACGGCCCGATGGACGCGAGCAGAGGCCCGCGGACCGTGAGATGGGCATGGGTGCCGTCCAGGTCCTCGTCGCCTCCGATCAGCCCATCGACCGCGACCGCGATGTCGCCGGCCGTGGCCGTGACGCCGTCGAGGCGATAACCGGAGCTTTCTATCTTCAGGCTGCCGTCGGCCCGGACCGGCTGGCGCGGAAAGCCGTCCACTCCGAATATTGGCATTGCGTGCGAGAGATCAGAATCCTCAGCGTGGAGGCGGAGGTCGGTCCCGACAGCTCCGCGGCCGGTTGCCACGCGCCCGTCGGCGCGCGCTGTGAGGCTGCCGACGCTGGCCGACACTGCGTCGAGACGGAGGCCCGAGTCGAGGACGGCGAGGCCGCCCGCGAGGGTCCAGGCCTCGTCAGGGAGATCCTCGAGGTCGGTCAGAGCCCGCAGTTGGGCGGCGTTGGGCCCCTGTGCAGAGACCCTCAAGGTGGTTCCGGAGAGACCCTTTGCTGTCTTCAAGATCCCGTCGACCCTCAACCTGTTGCCGCCGAGGCGTGCAGTGACGCCCTTCAGCGCGATGGCATCGTCCCCCTGGGCCAGCCGACCGTCGATGGTGAACGGTTCAGCGGGCAGATCGATACCCATGAGATTGTTGAAATGAGCGATGTTCGGTCCCGCGGCGTGGATGCTGAGGGTCGTGCCCGCATAGTCCGGGGGATCGCCCACTCTGCCGTTGGCGGAGACCTCCGCTTGCCCGATCCGCGCCTCGAGATTTTCGACCTCGAGGCCACCGTCGACGCGCACCACGCGGCCGGTGACCGAAAAACGGTCGCGCGGCAGGTCGATTCCGGCGAGCGCGCCGATGGATGAAATATCAGGGCCCTCCCCGTGAAGTGAAAAATCGGTGCCCATCATCGCGGGCGGTGCTCCCAGGACCCCATCGGCGGTCAAAGAGTTGTCGCCGACCGTGATCTCCACCTGCCGGAACGTGATCGGGAATCCCTCCCAACGAACGCCGCCTGACACCGAGAACGCATCGTCGGGGAGATCCGCGACACCGGTCAATGAACCCACCGTGCGGATGCTCGGCCCCGAAGCGGTCACGGTGGCATCGAGGACTTTCGGTTCGACGAGCGAATCGACGTTCCCGACGACCTTGGCGGTGATGCCGGCGGCCGCGGCGTCGAGCCGCACCTCCGAACCGCTGGCCGACGGTGACAGGGCGGCCGAGAGGCTGAATACACCAGTCAGCTCAGGTGGCAGTTCGACGAGGGCGTGGAGATCTGCCAGGTCGTCGCCGTGCAAGTCGGCCGTGAGGTCGGCACCGCCGAGTTTCGTCAGGTCGGCAATCGTGCCCTTGCTCGCGAAATGGACGCCGTCGAGGTCGCCGTCGAGGTCGAACTGAACGGCAGTGGCGTTGAGGAGTCCCTTCAGCGTGCCGAGCTTCCCCGATGCATGGACCTTTTGTTCGCCGAAACCGCCGGCCAGGTCGAGATCGAGTAGGCCCGCGTCATCCTCGGTGCTTTCGAAGCGGGTGATCTCGGTTGTCAAAGGCGCGGGGCGCGAGGGATCGCGCCAGGTCGCCTGCAGGTCTTCCACCAGCACGTGCCGCAGCACCACGTCAAGAGGTTTGCTTGACGGCGCGGAATCGCCGCCGGTGTCGAAGTCCCAATTGGCCCGGCCGTCGGTGTTCTTTTCGAGCACGACCCGGGCGCCCTCGATCTCGACGTTGTCGATCGTGAGGGGCCCGGATACCAGCGACAGCAGCTTTATTTGGATGGTCAGTCGCTGGACCGATGCCATGTTCGGATCGCTGCTCCAGGAGGGATTGGCCAGCCTGATGTCGCCGGCCGTCAGCCGGGTCGTCAGACCGATCTCGGGTCTGAACTCGCCGCCGATGGTGAGCTCGCGCCCGAGGCTGTCAGAAACCAACCCGGC
>CAYPBC010000177.1:0-5192 GCA_964408845.1 uncultured Thermoanaerobaculia bacterium | reverse complement strand
ACGATTCGCCATGCGCCATAGGGTAGCACCCGCGTCCACGCCCGTCTCCGTCTCCTGGTCTCCGTGCCCGTGCCCGCGCCCGCGCCCGGGCCACGCCGCTCAGGCAAGTGTCTTCCAGCCTGAACCCCCCGATTCTCCGAGGCGGCATTGCCCGTGAGTGCCCCCTCTGACGATGTTTGGGTCAGAGTTATCCACTCGCAACAAGAATCCGTGATCCCAAAAACGTCAGAGACGGCACATCCGGTTCGACAAAGACGCCACGCCGACTGTGGCTTCCAGGCAGAGGATGCAAGCTGAGGGGCGGCAATTTCGAAATTCGAAATTCCGCGTGGGTGGGAATTTATGACTCAACCCGGGGGTGGCCGGTGGCGGCATTCCGAATTCCGAATTCCGAATTCAAAACCGGTGTCCGCTATCATTGATGACATGCCCGATTCAATTGTTGATCCGCCGGTCAGCGTCCGCTCTCATCCCTTGTGTCTCGAACACGAGCCGGGGCTTGGACACCCGGATGACGCCCAACGCGTGCGGGTCGTGCTTGATGCCTTGATGGCACGATCGGAAGGCCGGTGGGTAGTTGATGAGGAGAGTCCGCTGCCGAGCGAGGAGGATGTGATCGGTGCCCTTGCCTGGGTGCACGATCGGGAATACATCGAGCGGGTCCGCGAAGCCTCCAGAAAAGGCAACGGCTGGCTCGACTCGGAAGACTGCAGAGTTTCACCGGGAACATTTACGGCGGCTCTAACGGCGGCGGGACTGGTTCTGCAGGCGGCCCTCGACATGGTCAATGGCCGGGTACAACGGGTGTTCGTGGTGGCCCGGCCACCGGCGCACCACGCGGCGAGGGACCGCGCCTCGGGATACTGCTTCTTCAACTCGACCGCCCTGGCCGCCGAGGTTTTGACTCGAAGCTGGAACAAGCCGGTAGTGATCGCAGATTTCGGTTCGCTCCACGGAGATGGCACTCAGCAGCACTTTTTCGATCGCAGAGATGTCGGATATTTATCAGTTCACCGCTACCCCGCATTCCCGGGATCCGGCGGCGCGGACGAGATCGGTGAGGGCGAGGGCCGGGGTGCGACCCGGAACATCCCGTTGGCAGGTGGCTCGGGTGACGACATCATCTGTGCCGCGTTCGAGGAGGCCCTCGCTGAAATCTGCTCCGAGGTGCGACCTGCGGCGATCGTGCTATCGGCGGCATTCGATGCCCATCGCGATGATCCACTCGGTGGGATGATGATGACGGAGGCCGGCTTTGGACGCCTAACTGAGGCTGCCGTAGCGGCGGCCGAAATGTGGTCGAACGGGCGAATGCTGTCGATTCTCGAGGGTGGTTTCAATCTCGAAGCGCTGGCGAATTCTGCTCGCATTCACGTTGAGGAATTGGCAAAAACCTCGATTGATAATCGGCAGACTGATCGAAAATGATTGGAAATATTTCGTGATCCACATCACATTGAAATCGTTGTAGTGATGGAAACGAAGAGTTTCAGGCGACGACAACTCTTTTATTTTACGACTTTTCTTGACCCTAGATATGCCGTGGTATATCATAAATATGATCGTAATTGGCTTTTGGGAACCACCGTTTAGAGGAGGACTCGCAATGCGTTACAAAGGAATCATCGGAGCGCTTGTACTGCTGACTCTCCTGCTGCCGATCAACGCCTATGCCGAAACGATTTTCTGGCTCGATACACCCGCCGATGGGGCCACCGTTTTCGGGCTCGTAGAGGTCAACGGTTTTGTCGTTGACGACGGCCAGCAGTGCGGACCCCAGTGGACGTGGAACACCTGCCAATGGGATGAAGCTCTGGTGAGCAAAATCGATCTTTACGTGGATGACGAGTTTGTCGCAACGGCGGATCTCGATCAGCCGCGCTACGACATCCTCCAGGCCTACCCATGGTATGCGGGGACGCCGTACGCCCGTCCAGGGTTCGCGACCTCCTTCGATTCAAATGACTACTCGGACGGTTCTCATACGCTCTTTCTCACGATCACGTTTTCGGACGAATCCACTCAAGACTACGGTCTGCGATCGCTCACGGTCGACAACGATCGCAACCAGGCGCCCCTCGGTCAGCTCGAGCTGCCGGGCTCCAACCAACCGATGAACGGCGTTTTCCCGGTCACAGGTTGGGCGCTGGATGACGAGTCCATCGATTTCATCGAGATCATGGTCGACGGGCTGGCGATGGGTAACGCGGTGACCGGGATTCATCGGCCGGATATTGGGCATCGTTTCCCGACCGATCCGGATGCCGAGTACTCGGGCTTCAGTCGCATGCTCAACACGACCTCGCTCAACAACGGTATCCACGTCATCGCGGTGCGTGTCGTGGATAACGAGGGTGCTTCGCGGGTGATCGGACGGCGGTTTGTGCAGACCTTCAATACCGGATCCAATTTGCCACCCTTCGGCGGAATCGACTGGCCGATCGCCGACCACACGATGTTCGCCCAGGGGTGTGCGCCGATCGGCGGTGTCGAGCCTCCGTGGTCGGGCGATGTCTTTGAAGATCCCGATAATGTGGAGATGGTCGTCGGATGGGTCCTCGACGTGGGCTCGCGGACAGACTTCGGTGGTGTCGCATACGTCCAGCTGTTGCTGGACGGCAATGTCCTTTCTGACACAAATGAGGGCAGCTTCTACTGGGAACCCGCCGAGTGGGACTTCAACTACTTGGGCCACGAGCGGATGGATGTCCACCGGCTCTACGTCGATGTCCCGAACTCCAAGCACTCGGGCTTTTCGTTCTTGATGGATGTTTCTTGGCTCATCCTCGCCCGCGGCTACGATGAAGGTCTACACCTCATCAAGGTGCGCGCGGGAGACCGTGAGAACAACGTCACCGATATCGCCCAGTTACCGGTGATCTTCGATTGCAACGACGATGTCGACGACCCCTCGACGGGCGATATTTGGACTCCGGAGCACATGGAGCTTGTGGCCGATACGGTCCAGGTGACCGGATTCGCCTGGGAATTCCTGAGAATCGATGACGTCGAAATCTGGGTCGATGGGGTTCACATCGGTAATGCCGACTACCCACTCCCCTCACCCGATCTCGAGGATCTCTATCCGTGGATGCCGCCGAACTTTTCGAACAACGCGGGCTACGCCTATGATCTCGATACCGTCGCTGCGCACCTCGCCGACGGTGAGCACAGCATTGTGGTGTGGACGGAGGATCGTCGCGGCGGCCGCAACATCATCGGCGAACGCCGGTTCGTTCTAGACAACCAGAACCCCTGAGGGGTCGATCTGAACCGTGGAACCGCGACACCCCGCTTCGGCGGGGTTTCGCGTATGCACCCGGCCCGATCAGTTTTGAGTTCTTAGTTTTGAGTTTTGAATTACGCGCGCCCTCCGAGCGTCGTGACTCATTCCCGCCAGCGAGTGCCCGTAGGCCGTCAGCAAGAATGCGAGGGCGCGTTCACTGGAGGTGCCTGGCATCCCGATTCGCCGCGAATCGGCGTGCCTGGCATCCTCTCGCGGCAGCGCCTCTCCGGAGCACAGGCACAGAAACGGGCTACAATACCGAGCGCAGGAGGTGCTCGTGAAAGCTCTGTATTTCGAGGAACACGGCGGGACCAACAACCTGCTCTACGGTGACCGGCCAGAACCCGAGCCAGGGGCCGGTGAGGTTTGCGTACGGCTGAAGGCCTCGGCTCTCAACCACCTCGATCTCTTTGTCCTCGGCGGCATACCCGGGGTGCCGATAGGTCTCCCCCACATCGGCGGTGCCGACGGTGCAGGGGTGGTGGAAGTGGTCGGCGACTCGGTTGAGGGTGTTGAGGTGGGTGCGGAGGTTGTTTTCGACCCCGGGTTGTCCTGCGGCCGTTGTGAGTACTGTCTCGCGGGCGAGCAGAGCTTGTGTGTCCAATTTGGTGTTCTCGGTGAGCACTCGGACGGTACCCTTGCCGAGTTGGTTGTGGTGGCGGCCGATTCACTCGCACCGCGCCCGGCCCATCTATCGTGGGAGGAGGCGGCGGCCTTCGGGCTCACCTATCTGACGGCTTGGCGCATGCTGATTCACCGAGGCGGTTTACGACCGGGGGAAACGGTGCTGATCCACGGCATCGGCGGTGGAGTATCGCTGGCGTGCATGCAGCTGGCCAAGCTCACCGGGGCTCGGACGATCGTCACCTCGCGCTCCCAGGAAAAGCTCGCTCGAGCAGCCGAGCTCGGCGCAGATGAGGTCCTTCCCGCCGACGCCGAGGTGGCGCGCGGAGTACGCCGGCTGACCGGCAAGCGTGGCGTCGATGTTGTCGTGGATTCGGTCGGAAAGGCGACCTGGATGCAGAGCCTGAAGTCTGCGGCCAAGGGGGGGCGCATTGTGACCTGCGGCGCCACCTCTGGGCCCGACCCGGCGGAGGAGATTCGCTTGATTTTTTGGAACCAGCTCAGCGTGATTGGCTCGACCATGGGCTCCCGCGAAGATTGGCGGCGATTGATCGCCGCGATTGACGCCCATCGGATGCATCCGGTTATCGACGGGGTGCGCCCGCTCCGCGAAGGCCGCGCGGCCTACGAGCGAATGGAGCGCGCGGATCAATTCGGTAAGATCGTGCTGTCCATCGATGGATGAGCATCGGTCGGAAACGACCCGCTCACCAAAGATCTCAGACTCTGAAGGTATGATCAAAGCCATGGGTACGCCTGTTCACGAGAGGCTCGCGCCGAGGATTCTAACCCGCCCCGAGCACAAGCTGTCGAGGAAGGACCTTTCGCAGGAGGCGATCAAGGTTCTCTATAGATTGCACCGATCAGGATATGCCGCTCACCTGGTGGGGGGCAGCGTGCGCGATCTCCTGCTTGGTGGGCGTCCAAAAGACTTCGACATCGCCACCAATGCGCGTCCGCAGGAGATTCGGCGCTTGTTCCGGAACTCTCGGATCATCGGCCGCAGATTCCGTCTCGTGCACGTGTTTTTCAAAGGCGAAATCATCGAGGTGGCGACATTTAGAGCCAGCCCGGGACCTCCCGAAACTCCCGACGATTGGGAAGAGGCCGAGGAGGAGGCCGCGGAGGAGGAGGCGGTTGCCGATCCGCCGCGGCCCCTCATCGTGGAGGACGTCTACGGGACGCCGGCCGAGGATGCGCGCCGTCGTGACTTCACGATCAACGCGCTGTTTTACAATATCGCCGATTTTTCGATCATCGACCACGTCGGCGGCATCGAAGA
>CAYPBC010000176.1:1262-5198 GCA_964408845.1 uncultured Thermoanaerobaculia bacterium | reverse complement strand
AGCCACGGTCCGTCGATGCGGCGGTCGTGGCAACTCGGGCAGCGGCCGGGTGGATGCAGCGCGTTGGCTGTGAACTCGAACCCGCACGCACACGTTGCGGATCTCAGCTGAAGACGATTGCCGGCCGCTCGCACGCTCTTTTGGATATGCTTCAGGTCTTCCTCGAGCACCCGCACCGTGAGACCCAGATCGTGACGCAGGTCGTCGAATGCCCACTCCTCGGAACGCAGTCGTTCGACAATCTCCTGGCGGCGCGTCTTTCTCAGCGACACCAAAGCCCTCCCCAAGGTTGTAACGTTCAACGTTCAACGTTTAACGTTCAAACGTTTAACGATTTTCTGAAGCGTTCTCGGCCAACCACTGGTGGATTGGTACGCCGTCCACGTACAGCTCCTCGATCACCCCGACCCCGTCAAGAACCCGAACGCTGACAAAGGCCTCGCGCTGGCCGCGACGTCCGCCCCACACGGCCCGTTCGGCCTTCGGGGCGAGGTCCTCGTCCATGTAATAGCGTCTAAAGGGCATCGACACCCATACGAAGCGATTACCCTCCTCGTCGGGGTAGATGCCTCCCGCCCGCAGCCGCAGGTAGGGTCCACTGGCCGGCGGCTCGACGTCCGCTCGCCCCAGGATTGCGAACCCGTCGGCGTCGATCTCGATTGGAACGAACACCCGCTTCTTGGGACGAAGCTCGAGATCGTCGGCCACCGGCGCCCGATCGATCGCAAAACGGATCGCCACGTAGCGGCCGCGGAAGGCGTCGACCGGGTCGACGGGTTGGATACGAAAGCGGAAGGCCTCGCCGGTTCGCAGCGCGAGCTCTGAGCGGAGAATGGCGCCACCGGCGACCGCGATCTGCACCAGGGCCACGACCGTAAACAACGCCAATCGCAGTCTTCGGCCCATCATCGGTCCTCCTCCACGGTCGCTCGGAGACGCCGGGAGAGTACGAAGTTCGTCACAAGGAACCCGATGCCGACCACGATGAAGGCAGACCCCTTCAGAATGAAGCCAAAGCCCGAATCGAAGAAACGCACGACCACCAGGGTCGCCACCACGATCATCCCCAGGTTGACGGTGGCCAAGCTTTGGGTTTTCAATCCGTTGGCGATGGTCGCGATGCCAACTCCAAAGAGGAGGAGGTTGAAGGCCACGGCCCCGATCCACTCCGAGTCGGTCGCCGCCACAACCGGCCACACCACCGCAACCAGCGGCACCGACAGGCACCACAGGATCTGAAGCCGGTGTCGCCTGCGATCGAGCAGGAGCGCCATCCCCGCGATCGCCGCCAGCGGCAGGCCAACCGCCAGCAACACGTCCACCCACGAGGCCACTTCGTGGAAGCTCTCGATGGTGCGAATGTTCTGCCAACCGATGTGGCTCCACGGTTCGTCAAAGCTCAGGATCAGCCACAAGACGACGCTGCCGGTGATCCCAACCGCCTCCAGCGGCCGCCGCCACAACCCCTCCTCGTCACGCCGATTGACGGCGCCGAGGGTGATCATGAGCGCGAAGAGACCGACGTAGACCACGATCCACAGACCCGGCATCCGGTATTCGAGACCGAGCCCCGCGGCGACGCACACAAACAACGCAATCGCCCACTGCAGGTTGGCGGCGCGCAGGCCACGGCGGTCGGAGCGCAGGACCTGGATGACGTGCGGAACGACCGCAGCCGCCACCGGCCACAGCCACAGCACCTCCGAACCCTCGACCTTTGCCGCGCCCGCCCACCAGGTGAGAGCCGCGAGGAAGATCATCGCCACCGCGGTCGAGTTGAGAAGCCAGGGCAACGGCGCCAACAGCAGCGCCCACCGCCACAGGAAGGACTCGAGATCACCTCCCGTGTGGTAAGTCTGGTCCACGAGGGCCAGGGCGGCGGCGACGGCCAGGGCGAGCAGGGTCGCCGATCCTTCCCGCCACGCTGTTGATCCGAATCGCTTGAGCACCACCCAGCCGACCAAGATCTGCGAAATGAGCAGCGGTGTCATGGAGATGGCCGCTCGAGTCCCTCGGCCCAGGTGCTCCCAGTTGTGGGCGAGGAGGAGGATCACACCCGAGCCGATCAACAGGGCGCCAAAGACCGCAAAGACGGCCACCGCGAGGCGGCTGCTCGAAAAGGCGGTCTGATCCCCGTAATGCGCCCGAATCCTCTCGGCGGCGGCGCCGTCGATCACCCCATCCTTCTCCAGCTTCGGGAGCTCGCCAAGCAACCAGCGTACGGCTATCCGTCCCATCGTTGCTTCTGATTGTAAACGTTCTAACGTTTAACGTTAAACGTTTAAACGTTAACGCACCGGGTACTCCGGTCGCTGTGGCCGCACAGGCGGATTCTCCTCGAGCGCCGTGAGAACCTCGGCGATCGCACGATCGAGCTGCGGATCTCCACCGTCCAGCATCAACGACGGGTCGTCCACAACCTCGATGTCGGGATCGACTCCGTAACCCTCCACGGCCCACTCGCCGTCCAGGTCGTAAAACGAGAATGTCGGAACCGTCAGCCGCCCACCGTCAATCAACCCCGGCTGACCGGAGTAGCCGATCAGGCCGCCCCATGTGCGGGTGCCGATGAGCGGACCCAGCCCGGCGGCGCGGAAGTAGTAGGGAAACGCATCACCACCCGAACCGCTCCACGCGTTGATGAGCATGACCTGAGCCCCGTTGTGGCCGATCGTGGGCGTCTGCGCGTCCCGTCCCGAACGCACCGCCCAGTAGCTGACGACGGGGCGATTCAGGAGCTCGACAAAGCGGTCGGGAATCTGACCACCGTTGTTGAAGCGCTCGTCGATGATCAGACCGTCGAGGTTGTACTGGGCTCGGAACATCCGGTAGAGCTCGGTCTGGCCGCCGCGCCCTGTGCTCGGCACGTAAACGTATCCGATGCGGCCGCCGGACGCCTCGTCCACCCTGCGGCGATTGCCCTCGATCCACGCCAGGTTGCGAAGCCGGGCCTCGCTGCCGAGGGTCTCGACGAGCACCTCGCGTGCGCCCTCGAGGCTCGGCTGAGAATTGACTGTGAGGATTACCGCAGTCTCGGCAAGCCCGTCAAATGCGGCCCACGGATCCTTCGAGGCGTCGATCGGGGTGCCGTTGACCGCGAGCACCCAGTCGCCCTCGCTCACGTCCACACCCGGCTCGGCCAGGGGTGAACGGACCTCGGTGTCCCACGGCGCCGCGGTGACGATGTGCTTGATGCGGTAGGCGCCGTCGGCGAGCTCCCAGTCGACCCCGAGCAGGCCGACACCCCGGCTCGCGGCGCGTTCGACATCTCCGCCCCCACGGTACGAGTGCGAGGTGTTGAGCTCGGCGATGAGTTCGCCGATGACGAAGTTCAGGTCCCAGCGCGTGATCACGTCGTCAAGCAGGGCGCCGTAGCGAGAGCGCATGGCCTGCCAGTCGACTCCATGCATGTTCGGATCGTAAAAGTAGTCGCGCTCGAGACGCCACGCGTCCGTGAAGATCTGCTGCCACTCCTCCGGCGGCACTACGGTCATTTCCATCGACGAGGTGGCGAGCTTGGTGTCCATCTTCTGCTTGGGCCCCACATCGACAATCGCGAAACCGCCGTTTGCCGCCACCAACAGCTTTTTTCCGTCCGCCGACACCGCAAAGCCGTCGACGTCGTCGAGAATCGTCTTCTCCTCGCGGTCTTCGAGATCCCAGTACAGGAGGGGAGACGACTCTTCGTCACCACCGGTGCGCGGATCCCGCCGATAGAGCACCTTGCCCTTGACCGTGGCGAGGTCGGCGTATTGTCCCGCTTCAGGCGGCAACACTACCGCCCGCGCCTCGAAGCCCTCGAGGTCGATCTTCACGGGCTCGACCTTCTCCTCGTCCGTGCCGTCTTCTGCATCCTCGTCGGGTTTCTCTTCGTCGTTGCCGTTGCCCTCGTCATCCTCGCCGTCATCCTCGCCGTCATCCTCGCCGTCATCCTCG
>CAYPBC010000176.1:0-1162 GCA_964408845.1 uncultured Thermoanaerobaculia bacterium | reverse complement strand
CGTCATCCTCGCCGTCATCCTCGCCGTCATCCTCGCCGTCATCCTCGACGTCGTTGCGAGGCGCGAGCGGCGAGGCGACGTCGGTGCGCAGCGGCACCGCGACGATGTTGGTGGTGTTGGCGTAAATCCAGGTCGGGTCCATCTCGGCATAGATCGGTGCAAATGTGCGATCGGAGAGGTAGTAGAGGTACTCCCCCTCGGGGTCGAAGACCGGCCCGTAGCTTTCGACGAAGCCCGCGGTGACCTGATGACTGACACCGCCCGAGGTATCGTACAGAAAGACCGCCGACTGGCGGTTGTCGAGCCCCCGCGAGTAGGCGAACCAGCGGCTATCGGCCGACCAGCTCACCTCGAATCCGCTCAGCGGGCCGTGGGACATCCACAGACCACTGTCAATCTCGGTCAGGGTCTTGGTGCCGACGTCAAGGAGGCGGATGACCTGCTCGCTGTCGATAAAGACCAACTTCTTGCTGTCGGGCGACCACATCGGCTCGTAGCGAAAGCCTGGGCCCATTGAGGTCAGCGTTGTCTCGCCGCCGGAGCCGTCCGCCGGGCGCACGGTGAGCTCGTACTCGCCGCTGCGATCAGAGAAGTAGGCCAGGGTCTTGCCGTCCGGCGACCATGCCGGTGAGCGCTCGGCAATTCCCGAGGTCCGAGTGAGGTTGCGCACCACGCCGTGTTCGGCCGGCAGGCTGAAGATCTCGCCGCGCGCCGCGAGCACCGCCCGCTTGCCCGACGGCGAAATGTCGCCCCGGGTGATCCTCTTCTCAACCTTGACGGCATGCGGCCGTAGCGACGCGCGGTCGGTCACCACCTCGACCTCCACCTGGCGCGGACTCTCGGTTGCGAGATCCATCACGTACAGGCGGCCACCGTTTTCAAAGACCATGTCATCGGGTCCGATCGCCGGGAAATGGATGTCGAAGTCCGTGAATTGCGTCACCTGCCGGACGGTGCCGGTGTCGAGCTCGTAGGCCCAGATGTTGGCGCGCATGTTTGCGTCGCGATCGGAGAGGAAATACAGGGTCGAGCCGTGCCACATGGGCTGGCCGTCGTTGGCGTCGTTCGCGGTGAGATTTCGGGCCTGGTGGTCTGACAGCCCAAAGAGCCAGATCTCGGGCGCGGTTCCGCCGCGGTACCTCTTCCAGGTTCGGAAATCGCG
>CAYPBC010000175.1:0-5221 GCA_964408845.1 uncultured Thermoanaerobaculia bacterium | reverse complement strand
CCTCGGCCAGGGCCTGGCGGCCGTGGTAGGTGATGATGATGTCGGCGCCGGCGCGACGGAACGCGTGCAGATTTTCCAAAACGACGGTGCGCTCGTCGATCCACCCACGCTCTGCGGCGGCCTTGACCATCGAGTACTCGCCGGAGACGTTGTAGACCGCGAGCGGCTGAGGAAAAGCTTCGCGAAGGTCGGCCACAATGTCGAGAAAGGCGAGCGCCGGTTTGACCATGAGGATGTCGGCGCCCTCCTGGATGTCGAGCTCGGCCTCAATCAGCGCTTCGCGCCGGTTGCGGGTGTCCATCTGGTGCGAGCGGCGATCGCCTGAGGTCGGCGCCGATTGCGCAGCCTCGCGGAAGGGACCGTAGTAGCCGGACGCGTACTTCACCGAGTACGACATGATCGCCGTGTCCACCAGACCAGCGTCGTCGAGGTTTTCACGGATCGCTGCGACCCGACCGTCCATCATGTCCGAAGGCGCCACCACGTCTGCGCCGGCCCGGGCGTGGCTGAGAGCCATGGCGGCGAGGTGGGGGAGAGTGGAATCATTGTCGACCTTGCCGTCGACTATCAGACCGCAGTGGCCGTGGTCGGTGTAGGCGCAGAGACAAACATCGGTCATGACGACAAGCCGCTCGCCGAACGTATTCTTGAGCGCAGACACAGCGGCGGACACCAGATTGTCATCGTCTGCAGCGGCGCTCCCGTCGGGTCTCTTGACGGTCTCGTCCGGTACCCCGAAGAGGAGCACCGATCTGATTCCGAGATCGAGGTCCCGGCCGACCGTTTCCAGCAACCGGTCGACTGATTCGTGACTGATTCCCGGCATCGCGCCGATCGGCTCGGAGATGCCGTCACCGGGGACCACGAAATGCGGTTGCACGAACATCCCGGCGTCGATGCGGGCCTCGGCCACCAGATCTCGGAGAACCGGAGACATTCGAAGGCGTCGGGGTCGATTGATCAATTCCTGCATAATTCCTCCGCAAGTGATTTCATCGTCGGTTCGAGCGGAATGCGGCAGTCGATGCCGAGCGCGGCCGCCGCCAGCTGGGTGGTTGGGCCGAGGGCCCAATGCGGGCACGGGAGCGGCCGCCCCCCCACGCCTTCGAGATAGAAGGTGGCGGCCCGCGGCGAGGTCAGGACGACCGCGTCGAGGCTCGGCCCCAGCGGCGGCAGCTCTCGGGGCGGTGTTGGGTCCATGCGGTAGACCACCACCGGGAGCACCGAGTGGCCGCCTTCGCTGAGGATTCGGGGCAGCTCGGGACGGCGGTCGCGGCCGCACGCAAAAACGATTGTGGTCGGAGTGTCGAGAAGGTTGACAAGCTCCCCCGCCAACCCCTGACCGTCTCCGGGACCCACCAGCTCCACCTCGAGCCCCGCCTCTTCGGCCGCTCGGGCGGTGGCGGTTCCGACAACGGCGGCCGGCAGCTCAAGCAGATGCTCGGCGCCGCGATCGCGGCAGGCACTGGCGAAACGATGTGGGGCGCGGGGCGACGCCATCACGAGCCACATCGGCGCGCGCTCGTCGAACCTGCGCGTCAGGAGCCCATGCCAACCCGCGTCGTCGTTCACGTCCTCGAGGCGCAGCACCGGATAGGGCCGGAGTGTGAGACCGCATGGATCAACGAGGGCCTGCAGCTCTGCGCAGTCGGCCGGATGGCGTGTGATGAGCACGTATCGGGTCATTGATCCATGCCCTTGTGGCCGGCGAGCTGCAAGGCGTTGTAACAGACCTGCGCCGCAGTCTCCGGGTCTTGAGCGAGACTTCCGACCCGCGATACCTCGGCCTGGGTGGCCTCGTCGTCGATCTTGCCAAGCACGGCCCGCAGGCGGAGACCGCTCTCATCCTCGGTGGCGAGACAGCCGAGGGGGAGGTGGCAGCCGCCTCCGAGGAGATCGAGCAGCCGGCGCTCGGCCTCGACGCAGCGGGCGATGTCGTGATTGTTGAGCTCAGCCAGCCGCCGTGTAGCGGGATCGCCGGCACGGGTCTCGATGGCGAGAGCGCCCTGTCCCGGGGCCGGGAGCATCACCTCCGGGGGCAGCTCGCGGAACTCGAGGTCGCCGAGATCCAAATCGAGGCGGCGCACCCCTGCGGCCGCGAGGAGAATGGCGTCGTAGTCTCCGTCCTGCAGCTTGCGCACCCGGGTCGGCACGTTGCCGCGCAGCGCCCGCACCTCGATCCCCGGGTTGCAGACGAGGGCCTGGGCAGCGCGGCGCAGAGA
Source organism: uncultured Thermoanaerobaculia bacterium (assembly GCA_964408845.1). Lineage (GTDB taxonomy): Bacteria > Acidobacteriota > Thermoanaerobaculia > Thermoanaerobaculales > Sulfomarinibacteraceae > Sulfomarinibacter. Next base: position 2,999 of record CAYPBC010000175.1, on the reverse strand, counting down.
CGAGGTGCCGAGGATTGTCCCTTCAGACAGCCCGAGAGGATCGGCGTGGGTTGGCTCGAGCCTTCCCGGAAGCGCGAGAACCATGTCCGCCGGATCGGCCCGCTCGGGGATGGCGGCGATTTCGAGCCCACCAGGCTCATCGGTCGGCAAATCCTTGAGCGAATGAACGACCAGGTCGATCCGGTTCCCCAGCAGCGCATCCTGAAGCTCTTTCGTAAAGAACCCCTTGCCCTCCATCTTGCGAAAGGCGACGTCCTGGATCCGGTCGCCGCGGGTCTTGATGATTTCGATCTCGCACGTGATATCGAGGCCGTCGCCGATGAGAGCGGCGACCCGATGGGCCTGCCAAAGAGCCAGATCGGAGCCTCGGGTGCCGAGGCGCAGGAGACTCCTCACTTCTTTGGTTCCTCTCCGGGGCCGTTGTCACCCTCGAGGCCCTTGAGAAAACCGTCGATCACCGCGCTTGAGTGGTGCCATGCGGCGCCCTTGAGCCCCTTCAAGGGCACCTGGACGAGCCGTTTGACAAGCCCCTCTGCCATTTTTTCCACCGCCTCGCGGTCGGCCTCCTCGAGGTGGGCGAGGTCCTTTCCGAGGCTGTGATTCACGGCGCGATCTGCCATCTCCTGGAACGACTGTTTGAGGCTGCGCGCGGCCGGTGACAGGGCTCGGTCGAGGAGGTGGCGGCGGAGGATGTCAAGCTGATGGTCGACCAATCGTTCGCAACGATCCATCTCCTGGAGGCGGCGTTTGCGGTTGACCTCGGCTTCCTCCCGCATCTCCTCGATGCCGTGAAGGTTCACTCCCGCCAGATCACGCACCTCAGGCGCCACGTTGGGCGGCATGGCGAGATCGATGATCAACAGCTCCTCGCCGTCCGGCAGCCGGTTGCGCAGGTCCGCCACGATGTTCCGGTCGAGCAAGGCCTCCTGCGACGATGTGACGGCAACCACGGTTCCCACATCCGGCGGCTGGGCGATCGCATCAGCCAGCGGCATCGTGGTGGTTCGCGGATCTCCGGTCGCCATCTCTTCGGCCCGTTCTGGGGTGCGGTTGGCAACGATCACGGATCGATCGAGGTCCGCGGTGCGGACCAATCGCAGTGCCTGCCGGGCCATCTCACCGGCGCCGAGAATCAGGACCGGTGATCGATTGGACTCCAGGTGGTCAGAGAGCGACCTCTCCACCAGAGTCACCAGGGACACGGGACGGCGGGTGAGCTCGGTCTCGGTGCGAATCCTCTTCGCGAGGTGAAACGCCTCGTGAAAGGTCTGGTCGAGGATTCCCCCGAGAAGCCCTGACTGATGGGCGATCTCGTGCGCCTCCTTGGCCTGGCCGTTGATCTGGGCCTCGCCGACCATCATCGAATCGAGGGCGGAGGTGACCCGGAACAGGTGCTGCACTGCGGTTCGTCCGAAGTGGACGTACAGGCTGTCGTCATCGGGAAGCTGACAGGCGCCGTCAGTGAGATCGCCGAGGCTGCGCCGGAGGTGAAAGAGCAGCGGATTGGTGTGGATGCGAGTCTCCCCGCGGAAGTAGAACTCGACCCGATTACAGGTGCCGAGGTACACGAGCTCCGAGAAACCGGCGAGACGCGCAAGCTCGACCAGTTTTTCGCGAGGAAACTCGGCGGGCAGGGAAGCCGCCGCCAGCTGGTCCACGTGTACGGTTCGGTATGAGGCGCCCACGACGCCGATGTAATCCAAGCTCGCAGCCTCCAGGCAGAGATTCTACGCGACAATGGCAGGCGATTCAGTCACGCGGAAGTAAAACCACAGAATCGGCCGTATTTCTTGAGCAACCGGGGGGCTTGAGAAATCTTTCACAGAGCCGTTGAGAAAAATCAACGGCAGGAGTAACCTCGGTGGCCATGGTGCCGGGGCCGGCCCGAACGGGCGGCGCCGACTCGAGTACAACGAGGGGGTATCAATCCGCCTATGAGTGATTCCGTGGGATATTTCAGCTCGACGCTGGGCAAGAAGTGGTTGATGGCCGTCACGGGCATCATTCTCTTCGGCTTCGTGGTCGGCCACATGCTCGGCAATCTGCAGATATACCTTGGGCAGGAACAGCTCGATCACTACGCCGAGCTTTTGCAGGCAAACAAGCCTTTTCTGTGGGCGTTTCGATCGGTGCTGCTGTTCTGTGTCAGCGTTCACATCTGGGCGGCGGTTGTGATCTGGCTGCGCAACCGGTCGGCGCGTCCGGTCAAGTACAAGATGTTCCAACCGCCGGGGTTGGACTATGCCGCGCGGACGATGGTGTGGAGCGGCCCGATCATCGCGCTCTTCATCGTCTACCACATTCTAGACTTCACGGTTGGCTCGGCCAACCCGGATTTCATCAAAGGCGAGGTCTACCACAACGTCGTGGCGAGCTTCAGCAATCCGGTCATAGCCCTGGTCTACATGGCTGCCTGTCTGCTGCTGGCCTTCCACCTCTACCATGGGTTGTGGAGCCTCTTCCAGACCTTCGGCTGGGACCATCCGCGCTTCGGTTGGGTGCGGCGGGCGCTGGCGATCTTTTTCTCGGTGCTCGTTGGCGCCGGTACCATCTCGATCCCGTTAGCCGTGCTGACGGGCTTTGTGCGATAGGGAGGTGACGGAATGAAACTCGACGCACGCGTTCCGTCAGGCCCGCTGGCCGACAAGTGGCAATCATTGCTGGACGAAATCAAGCTGGTGAGCCCGGCCAACAAGCGTAAGCACACCATCATCGTCGTCGGCACCGGCCTCGCCGGCGGGTCGGCGGCGGCCAGCCTCGGTGAGCTCGGTTACAAGGTCAAGGCCTTCTGCTACCAGGACAGCGCCCGCCGCGCCCATTCGATCGCCGCCCAGGGCGGCATCAATGCGGCCAAGAACTACCAGAACGACGGCGACTCCGTCTATCGTCTTTTCTACGACACCATCAAGGGGGGCGACTACCGGTCGCGAGAGGCCAACGTCTACCGGCTGGCCGAGGTGGCAAACAACATCATCGACCAGTGCGTGGCGCAGGGCGTT
>CAYPBC010000174.1:0-5228 GCA_964408845.1 uncultured Thermoanaerobaculia bacterium | reverse complement strand
CCACGCGCTGGCGACGGTGCTTCACCGCGGCCGCAAGGCCGCGAGTAACATCATGGCGGCGTGCCTGGCATCCTCTCGGGAAGCGCGATGGGAAACGGGTCGCCTCGAAGCCGGGAGCGCCTCACTGGAACGTGGCTGTGCATAATTCCTAATTCGTTCCGGGTGCGGGAATCAGCCCACGGCGCATACGTATACTCTATTGATGACCCGTTCCTGCCCCTGGTGTCTTGAGCCGCTGCCGGTTCGCTCGACTCCGTCCGAGTGTCCGCACTGCGGACGCCCACTGGGTGAGGAGGGGGAACCGAAGGCGCGCGAGCTGCGTTTTGACAGGGTGGAGGCCGCTCAGGCGGCGCACTTTCGGAGGATGCTCGCATGGGGTGTGCCGATATTTGCGCTGATTGCCGTTGCCATGCCGTTCACACACGTTGGGGCGCTGGCGGTAGTGCCGGTGCTGGTTGCTGTCCACCTGGTGCTCGTGAGAGTGGTGCTGGTTCGCGATGCGCAGCGCCTGTTGGGGCCGGTACGGCGTCTGCTCAACCGCTGGCTGGCGCGATTCTCCTTTTTGTGGATCGGGATTCCGGGCTACGGTGCGATGGTGGTTCCGATCGCCGGCGTGGTGGTGGGCGTTGGAACCTTCACGGTGCTGACCTCGTTGGTGCACGTCTCGACCATGGTGAGTCTGCAGAGAGAGCGGTCGGGAAGGAAACTCGCCCGGTGGGAGAAGATGGTGCCGATCGCGCTGGCTGCCCTCAGCATCGGGTTTATTCTTATCGTGATCTCGATCGCCATACTCTTCGGGTGGTCGATCACGGCCATTGTCGATCGAATGCAGGCGCCGTGATGTCCCGTCCCGAGAAATAAGGAGACTGACATGGAATCACTGATGACCTACATGGCCGCATTCGGGATTGCCGCCGGCGCCGGCGCCAAGGCATTCATCCCGATTTTGGCCCTCGGCGTCTTCAGCTACACCCCATATTTCGAGCTCGCCGATCGATTCGCCTGGATCGCTGATCCGATGGTAATGGTGGTGCTGGCGGTGCTCGTGATCGTCGAGATCGTGGTCGATGCCCATCCGGATCTCGGCCGGTTCTCAGACGTTATCGCGTACCTCCCCAAGGTAGTTGCGGGTTTCCTCGCCTTTGCGGCAGTCACCGGCCGACTCGACAACGAACTCGTCCAGCTCGGGACCTCCGGGGTCCTCGGCGGCGGCACCGCCGCAGGAGTTCACTGGCTGCGCAACCAGGTGCGACGACCGTTCCGCGATCTCGCCGAGGACGCGCATGAGTCGGTCGGAAAGCTGGCCTCGGTGAGCGAGGCCGGCGCGTCGGCCACCCTTTCCGGCACCGCGTTGGTCGCGCCGCCCCTGTCGATCCTTGCACTGGTGGGGTTCGTGGCCGTTTCGGCGGCCACTATCCGGGTGGCTGACCGCAGGCGGGTGGTGTGCGTCCACTGCGGAGAGCCCATCCGACACGGCGCCCTGGTTTGCCCCCACTGCCGCGCCGATCAGGAGTGAACAGTTCCTTCCTTTTTTCCGTGCTAAGCTGAATCGTTCATGAAAGGGGAGGGAGTGCAGTTCAAGGTCGGCGACAAGGTGGTCTACCCAAGCCAGGGTGTTTCGACCGTGGAGCGCATCGCCAACGAGGTGCTCGCCGGCACCAATATGAAGTGCTATCACCTGCGCCTTGTCGGCTCTGATTCGAAGGTCATGGTACCGGTCTCCAACTCCGAGCGGGTGGGTCTGCGGTCGCTTGCGGAGAAGAAGCTCGTGCGACGGGCGATGCGGCGACTCAAGAGTGCAGAGGGCGACCACGCCGAGGACTGGAAGGACCGTTATCGGGCCAATCTCGAGCGAATCAAGACCGGAGAGCTGGACGAGATCGTGGACGTCTTGCTGTGCCTGGCCGAGGTGGCCAGCCGTAAGACCCTCAGCTTTCGGGAGCGCAAGATGTACGACCACGCGCGTCAGCTGCTCGTCTTCGAAGTCGCCGAGGTTGAAGGGCGCCCACCGGAGAAGGTCGAGCAGCAGGTGGAGGATGCCCTCGGAAACGTCGTCAAGCGGGACGAGGAGTAGCACGACGTTCGAACGTTTGAACGTTCAACGTTGAAACGTTCCCCCCTTTTCTCCCACTGGACGCCTCCCATAACTCTGTTCCGATTCGGTCAGTGTGAATGCTATCCTCTGCGACAGCGCATCGTGCGGAGGGTGAATGACCGGCAACAACGCGAATGCTCGCCCCTGGTATTTGAAGCTCCACTGGCAGGTGATGATCGCCCTCGTCGCCGGCGTCGCCTTTGGCTGGCTGGCGCCGGCAGCGGCGGAGGGCATCGGCTTTCTCGGCGATCTTTTTCTGCGCCTCCTGAAAATGATAATCATCCCGCTCATCTTCACCTCGCTGGTGAGCGGCATCGCCAGCCTCGGCACTGCCCGCTCGGTGGGCCGGGTGGGCATCCGCACCATCATCTACTACACCGTCTCGACCACCCTCGCCATAACCGTCGGTCTCACCCTGGTCAACATCATCCAACCGGGGGTCCACCTCGAGCTCGCCGGAACCGGCGAGCTTCCGGAAGGGTTCTCCACTGCCACCCAGACCCTTCCCGATTTCCTTCTCCGAATGGTGCCCGACAACATCGTGTCCGCGATGGCTGCTGGCGACGTGCTGCCGGTCATTGTCTTTGCCGTCCTCTTCGGGCTCTTTCTGACGCGTCTCAACGGACCCAATGTGGATACCGTACACCGGGTGGTGGACGGCATCCTCGAGATCATCCAAGCCCTGACCCTGGCCATCGTCAAGCTTGCACCAGTGGGGATTTTCGCTCTGCTCGCGCGCGAGGTGGCGCGCAGCGGCCCGGGGATCATCTGGGATCTGCGCTACTATTTCGTGACCGTGGGCGCGGGCCTCCTGATACACGCCACCATCACTCTGCCCACTATCCTGTTCGTGCTTGGGCGGCGGCAGCCGTTGGCTTACGTGCGCAAAATGGCGCCGGCCCTCGCCACCGCCTTTTCCACCGCCTCCTCGTCGGCGACGCTGCCGCTGAGCATGGAGTGCTCGGAGGAAGCCGGCAACCGACGCGGTGTGACGAGCTTCGTGTTGCCCCTCGGCGCGACCGTCAACATGGACGGCACCGCACTATACGAGGCGGTGGCGGCCTTGACCATCGCCCAGATGTACGGTGTCGACCTCGGTCTGGCGCAGCAGGCGCTGGTGTTGTTGACCGCGCTCCTCGCGTCGGTGGGCGCGGCAGGTATTCCGATGGCCGGTCTGGTGATGCTGGTGGTTGTGCTGCAGGCCGTGGGGTTGCCGCTCGAAGGCATCGGCACGATCATCGCGATCGACCGGGTGCTTGACATGATGCGGACCGCCACCAACGTCTGGAGCGACCTCGTGGGTACCGCGATCGTCAATCGATTCGAGGGAGGTTCGTCATGAGACGCGTCGCTATCCTTCTCATAATGCTCATCGCGTCACTGTCGGCGGACGCCCAGGTCGCGGACAGCCTGCGGGAGCAGGCCAAGATCCGTGAGATGGTGTTGGCCGGTCAAATTCGAGAAATGGTCGAGATCAGGGAGGATCTGCGCGAATTGTGGACGCGTCTCGAACAGCAGTCCGGGGGGTTGCTACAGGCACAGAGCGAGGGCGAGACCGTCGACAGCCTGCGGCTGCGGGACGCGGATCTTCGCGAGATCGAGGCTCAGATGCGTGCGGCGGTGTCCAGATCACAGCAGCTCCGGCGTTCGATGCTCGAAAACCGCGAGATGTTGGCGGCGATCGGAATCGAGGTTGAGCGGCTCACCGCCGTGGTCGGTGCAGCCGAGGCGCCGCTCGACGGCACCTGGCGGCTGGTGGTGGAGCCGGGGCAGGACGGCTTCGCGTACCTGCAGCAGCAGGGGACGTTGGTTGCCGGTACGTATGCGCTTTCGGGCGGTTTCACCGGATCCTTCCGCGGCACCTTTGTCTCCGGCAAGGTGCGGCTGGAGCGAATCGACTCGCAGATCGGGTTCGCTGCGATCTTTTACGGACGTCTCGTGGGTCGCGGTGAAAACCTCAGGCTGCAGGGGAACTGGGAGGCGACTCAGCTTGCCAGCGGTCTACCGTCACGGGGCAGCTGGACCGCGACCCGGGTGAGTGCTGAATTAGAGTAGCCTGCCAACCCTCGGTTCATGGTATTGTTCCCGTTCCTGTAACCGGCTCGTTTCTTGGGTCGTTGATGGAGGATTCCCAGCATGTATCGCAATCCCTGGTTCACCCTGATACTCGGTCTGATGGCGGGGCTCGTCATCGGTTATGTTCTTGCCGAACGGCAACCGGTACCCCCCGGCAGGGCGCTCCGGCTCGGCGTGGAGACGTCGTCCGATCAGACCGAAGCGCTGCCCGAGGGGCACCCGCCGGTCGAAGGTTCTTCCGGCGCCGACGCACAGCGTGTTCGACAGCAGGTCTCAGAGATTCAGGGTCTGCTCGATGCCAACCCGGAGGACGCCGGGCTGATGGCGGCCATGGGCAACGTCTACTTTGACGCCAGCCGTTGGGACCAAGCCCGTGGGTGGTATGAGAAGAGTCTGGTGGTGTCTGCTGGCGATCCCGACGTCATGACCGACCTCGCGGTGGTGTTTCGGAATCTCGGCCAGCCCCAAGAGAGCATGGAGCTCCTCGACCGCGTCATCGCCGCGAGCCCGGATCACTGGCAGGCCTGGTTCAACAAGGTCATCGTGCTCAACTTCGACCTCCACGAGCACGATGCGGCGGCACAAGCGCTCGAATCGCTCAAGGAGCTGCAGCGGACGAACCCTGCCATCCCCGATCTATCGGGCCTCGAAAAAGAGGTGCTCGGCGGCTGACCCTCGGAAATTTCGGATTTCGGATTTCGGATTTTCCAGCCCGCCACCTTGATCTAGGCGAGTGGGTGATTGGCCTTTCTGGTTCCTTGTTCCTTCGCTGTCGCGGTTGCAATCGGTATCGGCATCGAATCCCATTCGCGAACTCTTGTTCGGTAGCGATAGCGAGGTCTTCGCGCCTTCGCGCCGGTGCGTCACGGTGGCTGAAAGCGCCCAGCAAATCCGCAATTCGAAATTCGAAATTCCGTGCTGGCGTATACTCGACCCCTGCCACCGAGTGGGCTGGTGGTCGGACTTTCATGCAGCGAATACTCCTCGTCGTTGTCGTCCTCTTGGTTGCGTGGCGCATCCTCGCCGCGATCGGCCGCCGATTGTCCGAGAAATCGCC
>CAYPBC010000173.1:0-5229 GCA_964408845.1 uncultured Thermoanaerobaculia bacterium | reverse complement strand
CTCGGAAAGCCACGTCGGGCCGGGCCCGCCGCGACTTTCCGAGAGGTAGGAGTGATAGATGGACTTCGATGGTGATTGGGGTTCGTCGACGGTGCTGGAAGAGCGTCGCATGGCGAGAAAAGCCCGGTTTCCCATACCGGCGGACTATCGGGCACTCTCGGGGGGACAGGCGGAGCCGCGGTCAAAGACCGCGGCCGGCGGGCGGGAACGAGTCGTGCTCGGGCCGGGTTGGCGGAAACCGAGAATTGTGTCTTGGCGTATACTACGCGGGCGCGCAAATAAGAAAATAGCGCGTGAATACAAGGAGGGCAAATGTCGCGAAGAGCAACAATTCTGACCCTGTGCGTTCTCCTCGGTCTCGTCGGTGCCTGTGCAAAACAGGAAACGAATCCGGAGGAGGAGGCCTATGAGGCGCTCAAAACCGCCTGGGGCGAATCCGAGACCGCAGAGGCAAAGACCGAGCTGGCGGAGAACTATCTGACCCGGTTTCCAGACACAGAACATAGCGCCTCGATGGCCGGCGCCATCGTGTATTACCGCGGCAGCGAAATGGAGGACCCGGACGGGGCCTACGAGGTCGTGTCCGTCGCCCTGGATCAGATCGAGGACCCCGAGCAACGCTTTGGGGTCAGCATGGAACTGCTAGGTCTTTCAGACTCGGTCGACGTCCCCCTGGACATCGCCGTGGTGGCAATCAATCTCGGCGCGGTCCGTCCGCTGACGTACAACGAGAACCTCTCTGTTTTCCAGACGGCAACCGACCTCGAGGAGTGGACGGTAGCGGACGAGCACGCTCTCGGTGCCTTCGAACTCGCTACTCCTGAGAACTACCTGGCAGACTATCCGGATCGTGAGTTCACCGATGAGGAGGTCGCTTCACGCGTCGCACGTCGCAAGGCGCTGGCGCTCGCCTACGATGGGTGGGCGCTGTACAACCTGGGGGACCCCGAGCTGGCCTTCGAACGATTTGAAGCCGCCAACAAGGCCAATAGTCTGACCTATCTCGGTGTGCCCAACACCCCACTGTACGAGTTCTGGGGGCGCTCTGCGCTCGGCGAGGGCCAGTACGACAGGGCCATCGAACTTCTCGGTGCGGAGACCCTTTTTGGAGAGGAAGGTTCCGGCGCCCAACCCTACCTGCGTGAAGCCTATGCAGCCAAGAACGGCAGCGACGTAGGATTCGACGAGTTTCTTTGGGCGACCCGCACCGAGCTCGCCACCTCGGTCGACGATTTCGAGCTTGCCGACTACGAAGGCAACCCCGTGAGCCTGTCGGGCGTCGGCGACGGAAAGGTGATGCTGCTCGCCTTCTGGTTCCCCACTTGAGGCGGCTGCCGCGTGGAGTTGCCACGCCTGCAACCGCTGTATGAGAAATACAAGGACCAGGGATTCGAGATCATTGCAATCGACGGAAAGCGCGACACCGAACGCGCAACGAAGTTCATCGAGCAAAAGGGCCTCACTTACACTATGCTCGAAAACGCCGAGGGTGACGACGAGGTCGTAGGCAACATCTTCAAGGTGCGCGCCTACCCATCGTCTTTCCTGATCGATCGTGACGGCAAGGTAATGTTCTTCCACCTCGGCTTCGAGGAGGGAGACGAGGTGCACCTCGAGGAGGAGATCCAAAGCCTCCTGTAGAAGATTTCGAATTTCGAATTTCGAATTTGCCCCCGCCCAACCCGGGCGGGGGTTTTTCGTGACCGCCGACGTTCAAACGTTTGAACGTTCAACGTTGAACGTTTCAATGTCGGCGATTCTGGGTGACAATCAACCCATGGTCCGCATCAACGACCAGGTTGCGATCGACGACGGCGAGCTCGGCTTCGAGTTTTCGCGCAGCTCGGGCCCGGGCGGACAGAACGTCAACAAGGTCGAGACCAAGGTGCGCCTGCTCTTCGACGTGCGCGGCTCCAGGTCATTGACCACCGACCAACGCGACCGGATCGAAGAGCGGCTGGCCACCCGGATCACGAAGGACCACGTACTGCACGTGACCTCGCAGCGCCACCGCACTCGCGAGGCCAACCGGCGAGCTACCATCGAACGCTTCGCCGGGCTGTTGGACGAGGCGCTGGCGGAAAAGGAACCTCGAATCCCCCGCAAGGTGCCGACGGCGCAGCGCAAACGACGACTCGAGTCCAAACGCCGCCGGTCGCAGAAAAAAGCCCTCCGCACGCGACCGGAGGACGAGGAATAAAGTCAGGTTTTGGATTTCGGATTTGTCGCCCAGTACACGAGACGCCTGAACCGCAAGGACAAACCAATCCGGCGTCTCTTGTGTGCGGCCGTCCCGGCCGCACATGCAGGCGGGACGCCTGCGCTACAAGGGTTCCGGCAGCCCCCTCGGAGCCCACAGTCGGCGTACGCCGACCGCGGACGGCGGGCGGGCACGGGCGCGGACTCGGACTCGGGCTTTACTCCAGGCACAGCTCCACGAACGTGGACGAGCCGCCGCGAAAACCGATCGACACCCGCTCATGGTCGGCAACCACCGGCAGGCGGTGTTCCCAACTCAAATCACGCAAGCGCTCCATCTCGTCAGGCTCGTGGCTGAGGTTGACTTCGCGGTAGACGACCCCCCGTCGGTCGAAGTCCGCACACAGAGCCGCACAGTGACGGCACCCATCGGCGGTAAACACGATGATGGTGTCTAACGCTGCCACCCTACCGACTCCCGGAACATGAATTAGGAATTAGGAATGAGGAATTAGGAATTCCGGACACCCACCCGGAGTGCTCCGGGGGTCCGGGTGGGGAATTCCTAATTCCTAATTCCTCATTCCTAATTGCCTTAAATCCCTCATTCCTCATCCCGCACGTCGAGCCCTTGAATTTCGCCAAGATCTACCCTCCCCGGCTCCATTTCGAGCAGCACCTTCGGGTCATCCCGCCATCGTGGATGCACTTTGACCCTCAGCCCGAGATAGATTTTGGTCCCGAAAATGCGTTCGAGCTCTTCACGAGCTTCCTGGCCGACGGCTCGAATCATGCTTCCACCCTTGCCGATCACGATTCCTTTCTGACTCTTGCGCTCGACGTAGATCACGGCTTCGAGGTGGAGGAGGTTGTCGCCCTCGTCGAAGAGATCGACCACGACCCCGGTTGTGTAGGGTAGCTCGTCGCGGGTCCTGTGGAGGAGCTTCTCGCGCACAACCTCGGCTACGAAGAAGCGCTCGGTCTGGGTCGACACGAGGTCGACCGGATACAGCGGCGGCCCCTCCGGCAGGAGCGCGAACACCTCATCGGTGAGCTCACCAAGGCCTTCGCCTTTGAGAGCCGAGATCGGAACCACCGGCGTTTCCGGTCGTCGCTCGTGATAGCGTTTGATCAGAGGCAACAGATCTTGTTTGGCACGTAGGAGGTCGATCTTCGTGAGGACCCCGACCACCGGCGGCCGTACCGGCTCAAGCAGGTCGAAGAGGTACTCCTCACCACCACCCCAGGAAACCGACGAGTCCACCAGATGGAGGATGACATCGACCTCTTCCAGCGCCGAGCGCACCTCCTGCATCATGCGTGCGTTCATCCGGTGCAGCGGTTTGTGGACCCCGGGCAGATCGAGGAAAACCGCCTGCCCCCGCTCCTCGTTGAGAATGCCGATGATGCGGTTGCGGGTGGTCTGGGGCTTGTCGGAAACGATGGCCACCTTGTCGCCGATCAGCGCGTTGAGCAAGGTGCTCTTGCCGGCATTCGGGCGCCCGATCAATGCCACGTAACCGCTTCGTGGATCAGAGCTGACCATCCGGAAGTTCCCTCCAATCCTCGACCACCACGACAATTCTCAATTTTGAATTCTTAATTCTCAATGGCGCCCACCCAAACCCCAAAAACCCAGCCGGAAGGTGGGAATCGAGAATTGAGAATTGAGAACTCACGCTTCCGTTCCCGAATCATCAATGCGGCGAACCGTGACGCTGACGATCCGCCGCTCGTCCATCTCGTCGACCGTGAAGTGGAGACCGTGCGCCTCGTCCACCACCTCGGTCCCGGCGACCGGCACCGTGCCATGGCGAGCGAAGACCAGCCCGCCAACGGTATCCATATCATCCTCACCGGCCTCGATGCCAAATACCTCCTCGATCACCTCGAGGGGCGCGCGGCCCTGCAACGTATAAACCCCCGGACTCAACTCCTGACAGTCGGGGGGTTCACTGGGATCGAGCTCGTCCTGAATCTCACCCACGATCTCTTCGAGGATGTCTTCGAGGGTCACCAACCCCGATGTGCCTCCATACTCGTCAACGACGATGGCCATTTGCTGGCGCTGTTGTTGAAAATCGCGCAACAGGTCGCCCAACTCCTTGCTCTCCGGAACCACCAGACACTCGCGCGCAAGCTCCGCAACACCCGGCTCCGCGCGCCGGAGACCGTGCTTGACGAGGTTTTTCACGTGCACGACGCCGGTTATCCGATCGATGGTCTCGTGATATACGGGAATCCGACTCTTGTGGGTCTTGGCGAAGATCTCGAGCAGCTCCCGGTAGCTCCCGGTATCCGCCACCGCCACCATTTCCGTGCGGGGGGTCATGACCTCGCGCACCACGGTGTCAAAGAAATCCACCAGCGACTCGACGATCTCGCCCTCGTCACCCTCAAAAATCCCGGCAGCTTCCCCGGCCTCGAGATAAGCTTGGATCTCCGCCTCGCTCGCCTCCTCCTCGTCGTCCTCGGCAGCCGGGGGTGGCAGCTCCGGTTGGGCGTGCACAATGGCACCCACCATGGGTGCAGCGAGAGGTCGGACCAACCCCAAGAGCACCGTCACCGCATCTTCCGACAACGAGCGGACCACGGTGCGCGCAACCAAGACGAGGAACAACGGCAGAATCACGGCGACCCCGAATGCAGTCCAGCTTCCAATACCCGGAAATCGAGAAACCAAGAACCACAGCAGTCCCAAACAACCGAGCTGAAGCCATCGCAGCACATCAATGAGCCGTGAGACGTGGACCGTGGTGTCGCTATCGAACAGCTCCGGGTGTTCCTCCAGGATTCCCTGAAACCGCACATTGCCCAGCTGAGACAACGATCGAAGCAACAACTCGATCACCACGAAGAGCGCCGCCACCGCCACCGCCGCAAACCCGAGGGTCCCCGGGTGAGCCAACCACGCTGCGATTCCCGAGCTCATGGCAACAACTCCTCGCGCAGCCGCAACTCAAGGTCATCCATCTCTCCGTGATCTCTCTCATGATCATAACCTACGAGGTGCAGAACTCCGTGCAGGGC
>CAYPBC010000172.1:0-5274 GCA_964408845.1 uncultured Thermoanaerobaculia bacterium | reverse complement strand
GGAGGTACCGAGCCGCGAAGCGGCGATAGACATTTAGCCTGGGGCGTGAGCCCCAGGAAACGGTCCAAGGTAGATTTACCTAAGCCGCGAAGCGGCGACAGACAGACGGACTTTCGGTCTGGCTCTCAGTTCTCTCCGAACGCGTTCAGAGTGACGAAACGTCGGCAGCAATATCAGCCGCTATCTGCTCGGCGCATTGGGACAGACCCTTCACCACTGCGGCCGCGGTCGACTCCGGGGCGCTCAGCCTCGCCTCGTATTCTTTTTCGAGCAATGGGGTTTCGTAGCGCAGTTTCGCCGGGTCGCGAATGACGATTCCAAGCTTCATCCACGCCTCGGCGCCGCCCGCCACGTCCACCTGCTCGCAGGCAAGCACCGTACCCGACACCGTCAAGCTCTTCCGGCCTGCAACCGGCGGACCGAACTCGGCGGCGAGTTTCCGTTGGATCTCCTCGCCCAGGCTGCCGGCCCACCGATCGGCAGCGTAGTACTCGATTCGGGTCGCCGAGACCTGGATCATGATCTGGCTTCGCGCCAACGCTTCGGTGGTCCGCAGCCGTTCGACGACCAGGTTCGTTTGCGATTGTGCCTGGCCGGAGCTTCCCATCCCCAGCGTGTAATAGTCGATCTTGGGTGCGGAGGCGCAGGCGCTGAGAACACACAGCACCGTCGACAGAACTGCCATCAACCTCATTTCTTCTCCCCGTTTTTGCGCCCCTGTTTTCCCTTGCCGCGAATCAGCGCATCCGGTTGGTCGGCCAGGACCCGCGAGAACTCCCGCAGATTGCGGGTCGTCTCCTGGAGATTGACCAGGATCTCCTCGATGGTCGGCCGCTGGTCGTCGAGCATGTCACTGCTGTTGCCGCCCAGGTCCTGGAGGTAGGTGAGGGTGGCCTGCAACGAAGCCCCGAGCTCTGAGACCCGTTCACTCATTTCCACGGTCATCTGTTGGAGATTGCCGACGCTTTCATGGAGAGGACCCCGGTTTTCGGCAACCACGGCGTTGAGCTGCGTCATCAGTTCGGTCGCCGCTTCTTCAAGAGCGGACAACCTTTTCACGATTTCCCCGAGATCGGCGCGATTCTCATCGATCACGGCGCTGACGTCCCGCGCGACATCGGCACTCTCATCCAGGGTCGCCTTGAGGGAGACAAATATCTCTGTGAGATCGATGACATCGGCCGCCGCATCGCCGGTCTGATTCACCCCGATGAGTATGTTCAACCCGTCAAGAAGGGTGTTCAGCCGCACGACCACGCCCTCGAGATCCGGGAGATCGAGGAGCCCGTGACTTGGGCTCGAACTCAAGGTATCGCCGCTCTCGTGGAGAGGTTGATCCGCACCGCCGGTCGTGATCTCGAGGTGCTTCTCGGCGGTCATTGTCACCTGCTCGATGCTGGCCACACTGCCCTCGTTGACCGGAATGTCTCCTTCGACCTCCACCGTGACGCGGATGCGCGATCGATCCTCCGCGTCGGACGTGATGGCGGTCACGCTCCCGACCCTGACGCCGCCAAAGCGGACATCGGCGGCCGAGTTAAGCCCGCTGATGTCCTTAAACGTCGCCGAGTAGTGCTTGGCCGAGGCGTCGCGCGGCCGGCAGCCCCGGACCGCCGCGATGAAGCCCACCAAGATCACGAGGCTGACCAGGACCAGGAGGCCGGCCCTGATCTCGGTCGCGGTGAAGTTTTTTTGCTCTACTGGCATGGTACCTCTCGATTCGATTCAATCGACGCCGGTGAGGGATCGGGCGTAGCTCGAGTCGCCACCCTCCTCGGCGTCCGGTCGTCGGGCCAGAAACTGTCGAACATACGGATGGTCGAATCGCTCGAGTTCGTCGAGAGTGCCAAGTGCGACCACCCTTCCGCCCTCGAGCATACAGACAGTGTCGGCAATCAGCCTGACACTCTCCATCTCGTGGGTCACAACCACGCTCGTGAGGCTGAAGGTCTCCTGCATCTTTCGGATCAGTGCATCGACGCCGGCGGCAACGATTGGATCGAGGCCGGCCGAAGGTTCGTCGTAGAAGATGATCTCCGGATCCATGGCCATGGCGCGCGCAATACCGGCGCGTTTCTTCATTCCGCCGCTCAGCTCTGCCGGGAGGTAGTTTTCGAATCCACCAAGCCCCACCAGCTCGAGCTTGATCCGGGTCATGATGTCGATCGTCGACGGCTCCAATTTTGTGTGCTCCCTGACCGGCAACGCCACATTCTCCCCCACTGAAAGGGAGGTCAGAAGAGCCGATTCCTGAAAGGACATCCCCATCTTTTTGCGGAAGTCGATGCGTTCTACATCGGACATCGAGGTGAAGTCTTCACCGTTTATGAGAATTCGCCCGGATGCCGGACGCATCAGACCGACAAGATTCCGCAGAATGGTTGTCTTACCCGAACCGCTTCCCCCGAGAATCACGAAAACCTCGCCCCGGCGAACCGTGAAACTGACGCCGTCAAGCACCGTCCGGTCACCGTATTTGGCGACCAGGTCTTCGACAACGATAATTGGATCAGTGAAATCGGCCATAATCACACGAAGTAGAATAGAACCGTAAAAACAAGGTCAATGATGATGATCAGGAAAATCGAGGTCACAACCGACGAGGTGGTCTGGCGGCCAACCCCCTCGGCGCCACCCTCGACCTGAAAGCCCCGATACACGCCCACCCAACAGATGGCGATCCCGAAGAACACGCTCTTCGTCAGACCGATGACGAGATCCTTCTCGGCCAGAGATCGTATCGTCTCTTCGATATAGATCGACGCTGGGACGCCGACCACGACCACCGACGCCAAAAAACCTCCGAACACCATGATGAACATCGCAACAACGGTCACGCACGGCACAGCCAGCGCCATGGCCAGGAACTTGGGCGCCACGAGATACTTGATCGGATTGAGGCCCATGACCTCGAGTGCGTCGATCTCCTGGTTCACCACCATGGTGGCGATCTCGGCTGTGATCGCCGAGCCGCAACGACCGGTAATGAGAATAGCGGTCATGAGTGGCGCCATCTCACGCAGCGCCGCCACCGCAACCAGGACCGCGATAAATCGGTTTGCACCCCATTTCTCGAGGGTATACGACGATTGAAGGGCGAGGATGACGCCGACCAGCAAGCAGATCATGCCGACGATCGGCAGCGAGCGCACCCCAAAATCGACGAAATTCTCGACGGCACTCCTGGCTCGCAGACCCTTGCCTCGAACCGGGGCAACCACCAGCCAGAATACGGTGTCGACCATGAGCACCGACACCCTGAGACAGGCGCCGAGCGCATTCAGCGTCCGGCGCCCGATTCGGCCGGCAAGCTCGATCATGAAGTTTTTCGGATCTCGAACACCTGGTCAAGCCGGGTCAGCTCGAGCACCTGCATAACGGACGGCGAGGGAGCGACCAGGGTGAAGGTCTTGTCGTGCGCCCGGGCGCTCCTCAGTCCCTCGACCAATGTGGCGACGCCCGACGAATCGATGTAACCGACCTCGCTCAGATCCACCGCCACGCCGTTGCCGGCCGCAGGAACCGCTTTCAAAATCGCGGTCCGAAGCTGCGGCGAGGTGTAGAGGTCCACCTCACCTTGAACACCGATCACGGTTTCCGTACCGGATCTCGATTCTTCGATCGTCAACGCCATCGATACCTCAGTCCTTCCGCTTCAATCTCATGGTCACACAGTTGCCCGTCGTTGCACCCGGACAGAACTCAACCTCGTCGAAGACCTCGTGCATCAACGGCACACCAAGCCCACCCGGCCTGAGATCGTTCGCGGCAGGAGGTTGCATCGCCCGTTTCTTGATGCACTCACGAGGACATGGTGCGCCACTATCACTTACCTTGAACTCAAGATAGCGGCCGTCCTCGTGCAGTGACACCTCGATGGTCTCGTCGCAGCGGCCCTCATAGGCGTGGCGAATGGTGTTCGCGCACGCCTCGTCGACCGCCAACACCACTTTGTCCACCACATCCCCAGCCAGCTCACAGGCCTCCAACCAACCGCGGACCAGCGACCTGATCGAGCCCAGAAACCGAGGATCGGAGCGAACGGTCAGCCGGACGTCCTGGTTATTCTCCACCCTATCCATCGACGAGATACCTCAGGGCGATCATAGTACAGTCGTCATGAGGGGCCAACGGCGAGCAGAAGCGGCGGACGTCGCCGATGATGGCGTCGATCAGCTCTCGCGGGGGACAGTCGTGGTAGGCCCGCGCCACCCGCTCGAGGCCCTCCAACCCGTACTCGACGGGCTCCGCCGGGATATCCGCATTTTCACCGTTCGCCCTGGCCTCGGCGATGCCGTCGGTGTAGAACAGCAGGGTGTCACCGGGGCTGATCGTCATCGTGACATCTTCCCACGAAATCTCTGGGAGGATTCCAATCGGCGGTCCGGAGGCATCAAGCGCAGTGGTGACGCCGGTCTTGGAAATCACCATCATTGGGTGGTGGCCGGCGTTGGCCCCAATCAGCTCGCCGGTCTCGAGATCGATGGCAATCACGGCGACGGTGCAAAAGAGTCCGCGCAAGCTGCGCTCGACGAGCCCGCGGTTGAGCAGTCCAAGGAGCTCCGCCGGAGAGCTGACTCCCGGCGCATTGAGGCGGAACTCGGCGAGGAGCTGCGCCATCGTGAGCGCCGCCGGCACCCCCTTGCCACTGACATCGCCGATCAGCATCCCAACCGTATCGGGATTGATATAGGCAAAATCATAGAAGTCGCCCCCCACGACCCTGGCCGGCTGGGTGATGCCGAAGACCTCGAACCGCGGGTCGTCCATCGACCAGTCGCTGACCAGAAAGCTCTCCTGGATCGTCCACGCCGCCTCGATGTCCTGCTCGATTCGCTGTTTGTCGAGGACCGCCCGGTGGTTACGGGCGTTATCCAGCGCCAGACCTGCGCTATTGCCCGCCGCCGCCGCCAGCAGGCGATCGTCCTTGGTGTACTCGTGGTCGGTAATGTCGGTATCCATGTAAAGGATCCCGAGGATATCGTTCTGGGTCCGGATCGGCACGCACAGGATCGAGGTCAGCTTGAGCGCCGCAATGCTCACGCTGGGGTCCACCGAACCGTCGGCCAACCCCGATGCGATGTGCACTGTCTTCCCTTCGCTAAGGACGCGGTGGGCAACGCTCTCGCTGATCTGAATCTCCTCGACACTCGCCGACTGCGGCTTACCGTCGACGATCGAATGCACCCTCCCGCACACACCACACGGCTGCAGCTCACCGTCGGGTCCAAAAAAGAGGATCGCACCGCGATGGGCGTGGATGGCCTCGGTCGT
>CAYPBC010000171.1:0-5281 GCA_964408845.1 uncultured Thermoanaerobaculia bacterium | reverse complement strand
GTGGTCTCCGCCGGTGATGAAGATCTTCTCGCCGGAGATGGTGTAGCTGCCGTCGTCCTGCTTGACCGCCTTGGTCGTCGAGGCGCCGACATCGGAACCCGCCTGCGCCTCGGTGAGGCACATCGTTCCCGTCCACTCTCCCGAAAAGAGCTTCTCGACGAACAGGGCCTTCTGCTCGTCGGTGCCAAAGCCCTCGATCATCGCTCCGGCGCCGCGGGTCAGCATGAGGGTCAGCGACATTGACACGTTCGAGCCGTTGAAGAACTCGTTGACCGCCGTACCGACCGTTTCCGGCAAGCCCATACCGCCGAACTCGGGGCTGGCGAGGAGGCCGATCCATCCCCCTTCGCAGATGGTCTGGTAGACAGGTTTAAAGGATTCCGGCAGGGTCACCTTGCCATCGGCGTACTGGGCGCCGATCCGGTCTCCGTCCTCATTGCAGGGGGCCATCTGCTCCTGAGCGATCTTGAGCCCTTCGTCGAGAACCATCTCGACGTTTTCGGCATCCCAGTCGGCGTATTTCTCCGCCTCGAGCAACTCGCCGAGCCCAAGCCATTCGAAGAGCTGAAACTTAATATCGCGCGAATCTACCTTGTAATCCACGACCGGCCTCCTTGGGGAAGAGAACTCAAGAAATCAACGTGAATGAACACTCATTCATTTCCATTGAACTGTGGCATGGTTACACGGGTGTTGTCAAGGTGCGGCATTTCGGCGCAGTAGGCGCCGAAATGCAAATTCTCAGTTCTCAATTTTGAATTTCCACCCACCCATCGGAGGCCGGAACCGGAAACCGCTAAACGAGCCATTCAGTGCTCACCGTCCGGCGGGTGTGGGTGGAGCCATTGAGAATTAAGAATTGAGACTTGAAAATTGAAAAAGCCGGCGTTTCCGCCGGCTCTGAATATTCGATTTGAACCGCCGTGTCAGCGTCGTCCGCGATTGTCCCGGCCGCGGCCACCGCCGGGCCGTCCGCCGCGCCGGTTGTCGCGCGGTGGAGGGCTGTCACGTTCGGGGATCTCCTCGCCACGGGCGCGCGCCTCGTCCTCGAGGATGACCCGGCGCGACAGCTTGATGCGGTCGTTGGCGTCGATGTCGATGATCCGGACCCGAAGCTCGTCGCCCTCCGACAAGACGTCGCGGATGTCCGGTATTCGCTCCAGCGCGAGTTCTGAGATGTGGACCAAACCGTCTCGGCCAGGCAGGATCTCGACGAAGGCGCCGTACGGCTCGATGCGACGAGCCACACCGTCGAATTCCTCGCCGATCTCGGGCTGACGGGTGAGGCTTTCGACCATGTGAACAGCCTTCTGCGCCGCCTCTCGGTCTGAGGTCGCGATCTGCACCGTGCCGTCATCCTCGACGTTGATCTTGGCGCCGGTGGTGTCGACGATGTGGCGGATCATCTTGCCTCCCGGGCCGATAACGTTGCGGATCTGGTCGACAGGGATCTTGATCTGGATGATCCGCGGCGCGTACTCCGAGATGTCGGAGCGCCCCTCAGAGATGGCCGACTCCATGATGCCGATGAGCTGGAGACGTCCGACGCGGGCCTGCTCCATCGCCTGCTCGAGGATTTCCCGGGGGAGGCCCTCGACCTTGATATCCATTTGCAGGGCGGTGATGCCCTTGCTCGTGCCGGCAACCTTGAAGTCCATGTCGCCGTAGTGGTCCTCCTGACCGGCGATGTCGGTCAGGACGGCGTGCTGATTCCCTTCGGAAACCAGGCCCATGGCGATACCGGCGACGGTGCTCTTGAGCGGAGCGCCGGCGTCCATCATCGACATCGAGCCGCCGCACACCGAGGCCATGGACGACGACCCGTTGGACTCGATGATGTCCGAGACCACCCGCATGGTGTATGGGAACTCCTCGGGGTCGGGAAGAGCCGGAGTCAACGAACGTCGCGCAAGGGCGCCGTGTCCGATTTCGCGCCGGCCGGCGCCGCGGAGGAAGCGTGCCTCTCCGACCGAAAACGGCGGGAAGTTGTAGTGCAGCATAAAGCTCTGGCGGGAGTCGCCCAGGTAGGACTCGATGAGCTGCGAGTCGTCGGAGGTCCCGAGGGTGCAAGTCACGATGGCCTGGGTTTCGCCGCGGGTGAAGAGGGCCGAGCCGTGGGCCCGCGGAAGGACACCGACCTCGCACGTGACCTTGCGGATTTCGTCAAACGCCCGGCCGTCGAGGCGTTCGCGCTTGTCGAGGATGGTCTCGCGGGTGATCGATTTGACCATCGAGCGATAGATGCTTTTGACCCACGGCGCCTTCTCGTCGGCCTCGTTCTCGGACAGATCGGCCAGGGCCTTGGTGCGAACGGCCTTCACCGCGTCAGATTGCTCGAACTTGCCGCGGACGTGAAGCGCTTCGCGGAGCTCGTCGGTCCAGCGAGCGCGAAGGGCGTCGGCGAAGTCCGCCGGCCATGGGTCGGTCGGCGGCGTGAACTCTTTCTTGACCACCCCGGCCTCGGCGACCATTTCGCGCTGCAGGGCGATGATCTTCTTGATCTCACGGTGGGCGAGGTCGAGGGCATCGAGGATGATCGATTCTGACAGCTCGTTGGCGCCGCACTCCACCATGGCCACCGCGTCCTCGGTCCCTGCCACCACCAGGTCGAGCTCGCTCTCGGCCTGCTGCTCGTACGTTGGAAAGACCACCAAGCGGCCGTCGACACGGCCGATCCGCACGCCGGCAAGGGCGGCATCGAACGGGATCTCAGCGGCCAGGAGGAGCGCCAGCGAAGCGCCGGAGATGCCGTAGACATCAGGGCTGAAATCGTCGTCGGCCGAAAGCACCCAGCCGATGACCTGGGTTTCGCGCCGCCACCCGTCGGGAAACAGCGGCCGGAGTCCGCGGTCTATCACCCGGCATGTGAGGGTCTCGCGCTCGGTGGGGCGTCCCTCGCGTTTGAAAAATCCGCCCGGGATGTTGCCGCCCGCGTAGGTGTTCTCGCGATAATCGATGGTCAGGGGCAGGAAGTCTACGCCGGGCCGATCGTCGGGACTGGCGCAGGCGGTCACCAGGACCATGGTGTCGGCCATACGAACCACGGTCGATCCCCCTGCCTGCTTGGCGATCTTTCCGGTCTCGAACGTCAGGGTCTTTCCGTCGATCTCGACGGATTTCGTAATCTCTTTCATTCAGTTTTCCAATCTTCAGGCGTGCGCTGCCCAAATCCATCCCGGACCTCGATAGCGGCCGTGGGAGGATGGGAGGGCATAATCCTGGTAGCGTTCAGCCTCAGCCTCGGAGCCCCAACTGCTCCACGAGCTGACGATAGCGTGTGATGTCCTTCGTCTTGAGATAGTCGAGGAGACGGCGACGACGACCGACCAACCGTAGCAGACCTCGACGGGAGTGAAAGTCCTTCTTCTGGATCTTGAAGTGCTCCGTCAGGAACTGGATGCGGCGGGTCAGCAACGCGATCTGCACCTCCGGCGAACCGGTGTCTGTCGGATGGGTGCGGAACTCGTCGATGATCGATATTTTTTGGGCATCAAAGTGACTCAATGTATTCTCCACTATCCTCCGGTGGCTAGGAGGCCTCAGTACGTTAGCAGGAAGCGGCTGTTCTCGCAACTCGGGCATGCTCCTGGCCCGCATTTCTCACTGGGTTTCGTCGCGAGTCCGGCGAGGGGCTGTATCCAGTGGCGTTCTCGACTTGAGGGCCGCGGCGGTTTCGAAGACCATCGACGGGGCGATGTTGATTGTACGGCCTCGGGCAAGCACCGCCCGTACCGAACCGATTCCCAACAACCGGTTTCCGGCGCCGCGAACCACCACCTTGGCATCCGTCTGCAGCCCTTCAATGCCGGGCTTGAATACCACGACATCCTGCCCGTGAATGAAGCGCTCGGCCGCGCTCGAGTTGAGGTCGATATCGGGAAACGGTAGGGCGATGTTCTCCAGTGGCACCCAGGAGTCTCCACCGGTGATCACCTCCGGTCCGTCGGCGGCCTGCAACGCCTCTTGCTCGAGGGCTCCGGCGGCCGTGTACGGCCCGATAGCCTCGCGGTGCAGGTGGTGGAGGTAACCTCCGCAGCCGAGATCGACGCCGATGTCATGCGCCAACGATCGCACGTAGAAGCCGGTCGATGTCGTCGCCACGAGGGATAGCATCTCCGGGCTCTTTGCCTCTAGGGTCAACCGGTGGACGTTGACGGCCTTGGGCTCCAGCGTCACCGTTTCACCGTTGCGCGCGAGCTCGTAGAGCTTTTTCCCGGCGATCTTCTTCGCCGAGTATAGGGGCGGAACCTGTTGGATCTCACCGGTGAACCGGGCCTCGAGGCGGTCGAGAGTTTCCCGGTCGAGCTCGGGGACCTCGCCGCGCGGATCCTGGTCCTCGCCCTCGCCGTCGTAGGTCGTGGTCGCTCTTCCGAGCTGGATCTCGCCGCAGTAGGTTTTGTCCCACTGGAGCAGGAACTGCTGCAACCGCGTTGCCTGTCCCACGCACAAAAGGAGAAGTCCTTCAGCCATCGGATCGAGGGTGCCGGTGTGGCCGATGCGACGTTCGCGAAGCGCCTTTCGAGCCATGTCGACGACGTCGTGGGAGGTCGGGCCGGCCTTTTTGAAGACCGGCAGCAGGCCGTGGATTCGTGATGGGCGACGGCGGCTCATGTCGTGCTACCCAGGGCATCGGCAAGCGCTGATGTCACCGAGCGCTCGGCATCGCCGAGATCGCCGGCGATGGTACAGCCCGCGGCGTTGCGGTGGCCTCCGCCGCCGAAGCCGGCGGCGACCGCGCGAACGTCGAAAGTCCCCCGCGAGCGCAAGCTCACGCGGACGACGCCGGGCTCGGACTGCTTCAGGAAGGCCACCGCCTCCACCCCGGCGATGGACCGCGGGATGTTGACGATCTCCTCGGTGTCCTCGGGTCCGGCCTTGGCGCGGCGAAAGGCTTCCTCGTCCGCGGTCATCACGGCCAGCCGGCCAGATTTTTCGATGCGAAGGCTCCGGAGAACCTCGCCGAGGAGGCGAACCGAGGCTTCGCTGCGATTGCCGTGCACCATCTCTGCCACCTCCGCGGGTTCCGCCCCGCAGTCCACCATCTCGGCGGCCGTGCGAAATGCGCTCTCGGTGGCGTTGGAGTACTTGAAATCACCGGTGTCGGTGGAAAGAGCGGTGTAGAGGTTGGTGGCGGCGGCCGGGGTCGGGACGATGCCGATCTCGCCGTACATCCGCCACACCATCTCGCCGACCGCCGGCGAGGTATCGTCGAGGTAGTTGACGACCCCATAGCCGGGGTTTGCGGGGTGGTGGTCGATGTTGAGAATCGGCAGACTCGTGA
>CAYPBC010000170.1:0-5301 GCA_964408845.1 uncultured Thermoanaerobaculia bacterium | reverse complement strand
CGTAATCTCGCCAGGTACCGTTGAATGATGGAGACCAGCGGGGAACCGGTCGATGACACGTCAATCCGCCGTGTCGGGGTCGGGGGTCATTGCCTCCCTGGGCTGGTAGCTGGAGTAGGCCTCGGGTTTGCCGAAAAGCCCGGTGATCTTGAGCACCAGCACATTGCCGGTCGGCGCCGCTTCGATCCAGTGCAGGATCTTGTCGTGGATGCGGCGGGCCTCATGTTCCCCAAGCTCGACTCCTTGCTCGGTGAGAAAGCTGTCGAGCTTCTCCTTGGCCTCGACCGTCAGCTCTGAGATGCCCTTAAAAGTCTGGAGGAGCGGGGGCTCTTCGGTGTCATCGAGGATGAGGCGCGCATCCCGGTCGACGTCGGCCACCGGGCCAAGATCATCGACAGTCAGCGACTGGGGTTCATCGGTGGTCTCAGATTCCGAGACCGTGGCGGCGAACGGACGGTCTACCGTCGGGGCCGAAGATGATTCCGTCGCGCCCGCAGTCGACCTGGTGTCAGTGATTGTCTCGAGAGCTGCGGGCTCGAGCAGCAGACCCAGGGCCTCACTGGTGCCTCCAAGAGAGCCCTGGATCGATCGTATGGATTTCTCGGAGCCTGCGGGGAGCTCAAGGTGCTTGTGGGAGGCAAACCACTGCTGGAGTTCCGCCATGAAGTCGGCGAACTTCGACAGCCTCGTGGCCGACACCTTGCCCGATGGCTCAAGCAGGGAAGGCTGGTTGAACGAGGACGAGAGCTCGTCCTCGCCATCCGTCATTCCCGCGATCTCCATGGAGAGGGATTCGGCAGCCTCGCACGCGTTGGTCGCGGCGGCTTCATCGCCCGACGCGAGGGCCCATCCGCGGCGCGCGCCGATAAACTCGGCCAATCTCTCAAGGTTTCGGGAGGTCTTTTCGAGCTCCTGAATGGTGATTTCTTCCGGCATCCACCCTTTTCCCTACTTCACCACATTGTAACCTGAATCGATCCGCGGCGGTTTCTGTGTTCAATATTTCCCGCTGCCGCTTTCCCAGACAGTGGGAGTGGAGAAATGTTGTGCGATGATGCGGGGGGCGTCAGCATATGATATTGACTATTACGCAACCCGACGACATGCACCTCCACCTCCGTGATGGGCCCGCGATGGCGGATGTGGTGGGGCGAACCGCGAGGTCATTTTCGCGGGCGGTCATCATGCCGAATCTGAAGCCGCCGATCACCACCGTGAGCGAGGCCCTAGCGTACCGGCAACGTATCATCGACGCCCTGCCCAGGGGGTCCGCGTTCGAACCGCTGATGACGCTCTATCTCACCGATTTCACCTCGCCAGACGAGATCATCGACGCCGCGGCCGACCACGCGATCGTGGGAGTCAAACTCTATCCAGCGGGAGCCACCACAAACTCGGAGGCGGGGGTCACCGATCTTGATCGGGTCATGCCGACCCTCGAGGCGATGTCTGAACACGGTCTGCCGCTTCTGGTCCACGGCGAGGTCACCGACCCGGGCGTCGATGTCTTCGACCGCGAAAAGGTCTTCATCGATCAGGTCCTGGCGCCGCTCATCGAGCGGGCGCCAGGCCTCCGGGTGGTCTTCGAACACATCACAACTGCGGATGCGGTGGCATGGGTGCTGCAGGCGCCATCCCGGGTCGCGGCCACCATCACGCCGCACCACCTGCTCCTGGACCGCAATGCGATCTTCAGCGGCGGGATTGACCCCCATCACTACTGTTTGCCGGTCCTCAAGAGGGCTATCCACCGGGAGGCGGTGCTGTGGGCCGCCACGAGCGGCAGCCCGCGCTTTTTTCTCGGCACTGACAGCGCTCCCCATCCGCGGTACGCCAAGGAGTGCGCGCACGGCTGTGCCGGCATCTTCTCGGCCCACGCAGCTCTGGAGCTGTACGCGGAGGCGTTCGAAGACGCGGACGCTCTCGATCAGCTCGAGGGTTTCGCCTCGCACCACGGCGCCGATTTCTATGGCCGACCGCGGAATGGCGGCGCGGTCACATTGGTTCGTGAGGAGTGGACCGTGCCGGCGACCTATGCTTTCGGCGGCGCCGAAGTGGTGCCCCTCCGTGCGGGCGGCACCATCCGCTGGCGGGTGGCCGGGGAGGAAGACGTTGGAACGTTAGAACGTTAGAACGTTCAACGTTGGAGATTCGACTAACACCAGCTGTTGGGAATGAGGCAGACCTTAGCGCGTTCCACGCGGCGTACGATGCGCAGAGGAGATGAATCATGGCGAACACGAAGAAGCACCGGACGATCGGGATCCTGACCGGTGGTGGCGATGTGCCCGGCCTCAACCCGGCCATCCGCGCGGTCACGGTACGGGCCCTGCGCGAGGGCTTCCAGGTGCTCGGGATCCGTCGGGGCTGGGCCGGGCTGATCGAGATCGACCGCGACCGCAAGAACGGTTCGGATCACGTGATCAACCTCACCGAAGAGGTGGTCAACAAGGTCGGCCGCACCGGTGGGACCTTCCTCCATAGCTCGCGCACCCGTCCGTCGCACGTGCCGCTGACCGCGATGCCCGATCACCTCCGGGACCGCTACGGGGACGACGTCAACGACCTCTCCGAGGAGGTTCTGGCCAACATCGAGTATCTCGGGATCGACACCCTGGTGCCCATCGGCGGTGACGACACACTCTCATACGGTGTCCATCTTCACGAGCGGGGGGTGCCGGTGATCGCGCTCCCGAAGACCATGGACAACGACGTTCCCGGCACCGACTACTGCATCGGTTTCTCGACCTGTGTCACCCGCACCATCGCCATGACCCACGCCCTGCGGACCTCGGCGGGCAGCCATGAGCGCTTCCTGGTGATCGAGGTCTTCGGGCGCTACGCGGGTTTCACCGCCCTCCTGCCGACCATGGCCGGCGCCGCCAACCGCTGCGTGATTCCCGAGCACACCTTCGACATCGATCATCTTTGCGAGCGGCTGTCGAAGGACCGGAGGAAGAATCCTTCCAACTACAGCGTCGTCCTGGTGTCGGAAGGTGCGACCTTCACCGGGGAGAGCGAGATGGTGTACGAGGATCAGGAGAAGGACATGTTCGGCCACAAGAAGCTCGGCGGTATCGGCGACCGGGTGGCTCGAGCCCTCAGGGAGCTATCGCCGAAGTACAACAACGGGCACCGGATCAACGTTGTCAACCAGCGGCTTGGTTATCTCGTGCGGTCGGGCGACCCGGATGCCCTCGACTCGGTGGCCCCTATGGCCTTCGGCAACCTCGCCATGGACCTGATCCTGGACGGGGTTTCGGGGCGGCTGGTTAACATCCGCAACGGCCGCTATGACAACGTGCCCATCGATGTGGTGACCAGCCGCAAAAAGGTGGTAGACGTCGGCAAGTTCTACAACACCGAGCGCCTCCGGCCGAAGTACACCCGATTCGAGGGTTCACCGGTGTTCATCATGACCTCGGACTACTGATGAATTCTGAATTCGGAATTCGGAATTCAGACCGGAGGATCGCATGAGGCTTCTTCACACCATGATTCGCGTTGGTGATCTGGACAAGTCGATCGCCTTCTACACCGAGGCCCTTGGGATGACGCTCCTGCGCAAACACGATTATCCGGAGGGGAAGTTCACGCTCGCCTTCGTAGGTTACGGTGACGAGGATTCCAACGCCGTTGTCGAGCTCACGTACAACTGGGACACATCCAGCTATGAACTCGGCAACGGCTTCGGCCACCTCGCGATTGGCACCGACGACATAGCGGGCGCCTGCGAACGGGTGCGTGAGTACGGCGGGCAGGTGACCCGCGAGCCGGGACCGATGAAGCACGGCGCCACCGTCATCGCCTTCGTCAAAGACCCCGACGGCTACACCATAGAATTCATCGAACGTTAGTGAATTTGGAATTCTGAATGATCCCCCACGCACCAAAGTCGGTAGGGGAGGTTGGGCGGCAATTCCGAATTCCGAATTCCGAACTCCGAATTCAACACGGGTGCTTGTTCTTTGGGGCTCGTGCCTGTAGTTTGCGTCCATGATCGAGCTCGGCAAGCCCCAGCCCTTGACTGCGACCTGTGCCCGCGGTTTGGAGAAGGTGCTCGCCGACGAGCTGCGTGACGTCGGGGTGGATGCCGTGGCGCCGGACCGCGGCGCCGTGATGTTCGCGGGCGATCTGCGGACCGTGTACAACGTCAACCTCAGGTTGCGCACCGCCATGCGGGTTCTGGCGCCGCTTGTTCGTGGTGCCGTGACCACTCGCGACGACCTCTACGATTTGGCGGCGTCGGTGGACTGGGACGAGATCATCGCTGACAGACAGACCTTCGCCGTCGAGGTCGTCGGCAAGCATCGCAGCTTCCACAGGACGACCTTTGCCGGCCAGGTCGTCAAGGACGCGATCGTCGATCGTTTGCGGGAGATCCGCGGCCGGCGACCAAACGTGGATCGCGAAAACCCAGACGTGCGTCTCCACCTACGCCTCGTGGACACGGGATCGTTGACTCTCAGCCTCGATTCCACCGGTGAGCCCTTGTCGCACCGTGGCTACCGCCCGCGCGGAGGGCCCGCGCCGCTCGCCGAGACCTTGGCCGCGGGCATCCTCCTGCTGGCGGGTTACGACGGGTCCGAGCCCCTGCTCGATCCCATGTGCGGCACCGGCACCTTTGCGGTCGAGGCGGCGCTGATTGCGACCCAAACCCCGCCAGGCCTCCACCGCGCGTTTGCCTTCGAACGGTGGGGGGTCCACGACCAGCTGACCTTCGAGGAGGTCCAGCACGAGGCCAGCCACGGCCACCGGGAGGCCCCGCAACCGATCATCGCCCGCGACCGCGCTGAAAGAGCGCTCCGCGCCACCGGACGCAACCTGAAGGCCGCGCGGATGGAGCGGTGGGTAGAGCTCGAGCAGCGGGATGCGCTGGATCTCCTGCTCCCGTGGGGCACCGGTGGCGTGATCGTCGCCAACCCGCCGTACGGCAAAAGGCAGGGCGAGGTGGAGAAGCTCTTCGGCCTCTACCGCCGCTTCGGCGACAGCCTGAAGAAGCAAGCGACCGGCGCCACCGCGTGGATCCTCGCCGGCGAGCCGCGGCTGGCCAAGAACATAGGCCTCAAACCAGCGCGTCGCATCCCCCTCTTCAACGGCCCCATCGAGTGCCGGCTGCTGAAGTTCGAGATGTACGAGGGAACCAGGAAGCACAAGGCCGGCTAGCTACAGATACTGGATGCTAGATCCTGGATGCTGGATTCACCCGACCACTCCTTGACAGGGCGTCTCGCGAATCTACGCTCTCGTCGCATCGAGCATCGAGCATCGAGCATCGAGCATCGAGCATCGAGCATCGAG
>CAYPBC010000169.1:1393-5308 GCA_964408845.1 uncultured Thermoanaerobaculia bacterium | reverse complement strand
CCGTGGGTGGGGCGTGCCTACGCGCGCCGGGCGGCGACCATCAAGCGCACGACCTGTTTGGTGCTTGCTCGCTTCGGTCTGCTGAAACCGGTGACTTTCGTCCAGTGGCTGGTGACCGCGGGCTGTAACTTCACCTGCGAGTTCTGCGAGGCCTCCGCCGGCCCTCCCGGTCCGGACGAGTTAACCACTGCCGAGGCCACCGCCATGATCGACGACCTCGCGCAGATGGGGGTCCGGCGGTTGGTCTTTTCCGGCGGTGAGCCATTGATCCGAAAAGACCTGCTCGACCTCGCCGAGCATGCCGCCGCCAAGGGCCTCAAGCTCGGACTGGTGACGAACGGATTCCTGGTGCCGGCGCTCTGGCACCGCATCGAGCCGTTGCCGCTGTATCTGTACTTTACGAGCCTCGACGGGCCCATGGGGTACCACGATGCGGTGCGCGGAACTGGGTCATTCGAGCGGGTGTTGGAAGGGCTCGACCTGGCCGCCTCCAAGGGCGTCCCCGCGCGCATGATCAACACGGTCGTCCGCGCCGACAACCTGAGCATGCTCGCCGAGATGAGGGAGATTGTCCGCGAATCCGGCGCCAATAGCTGGCGCCTGACGCCGGTGGCAAATGTCGGCCGTGCATACGGCGACACCTCGAACGCCCTGGATGGCGAGGGCCTCCGGGAAGTCGTCGCCTTTCTACGCGAGACGCCGGCATCGTTGAATGCAGACCTCGGTGAATCGCACACCTACGTCGGTCAGCTTGACGGCGGCATGCCGGTGGGCAAGCCCTTTTTCTGCGGCGCCGGGCTGACGCGTGCATCGATCATGGAGGACGGTTCGGTCCTCGGCTGCCACCAGGTCTACGACACCCGGTTTGCCGAGGGTAATGTCAAGGACCGTCCCTTTTCGGAAATCTGGAGGACCGAGTTTGGTCGCTTCCGGGCGCCTGTCGAGCACCAGTCGTGTGCTGGATGCGAGCACCAGGCCGCATGCCGAAGCGGCTGTTGGGCGGAGATGGCGATCGACGAGCACTGCGCCAAGCCGGTGTGGAACGATCAGGGGACGCGCCTGCCGGTGGTTTCCCTCGGCCCGGAATCGAGCTCCTGAAAATGCCGGAGGCGGTCGCCGAGCCCTTCGGAGCCGTGAGTCTGCGCATCGGGGGTCTCGCCAAGCGGTTGATCGCCCTGCCGCGGTGCCGACGGCTGCTGCACGCGGAGCTTGGCTCCTCGACCGGCGGCGCTGATTATCTGGGAGAAGGCGAGAGCCTGGGCTGGCTCGAGGAACTGCACGGTTGTCAGGCGAGGCGTCACGGCCACCGCGCGCTCGGGGCGGCCGTAGCTGACGTCCGGCGACGGGTCGGCGATCGTACCCTCTATCTCGAGCTGAACCGGCTGCTCGGCGGGTTGGCGCCCGGTGGGGGGTTTTGGACCGTCCCCTGGGTCCGTCAGCTCGTCGATCTCGCCTCCATCGGCAGCCGCCGATTGCAGTCGATTGAGGGGGTTTTCGGTCGTAAAGTGAGGCATCACGGCCTGGTCGGTGAGCATGGCGCCGACCGGCGGACCGCCGAGGAGTTTTACGACGAGCTCTACCTTCCATACATTCGATCGCGGCACGGTGAGTCCGCCCATCCGCGGTCGCGCCGCGAGGTGCTGGCGGCGATTCGCCACGGCTTTGTGCTCAAGGTTCTCCACGACGGCGCATGGATTTCCGGCGGGGCCTGTCGGGTGACGGCGAACACCGTCAGTGTCGTCGCCTACGGTGCGCGGGGCGCGCCCGAAACCGCGCTCGAGCTCGGTGCCGTGTCGGCGGTCAACTACTTCCTGCTCGAGTGGGCGAGAGCGTCCAGACTCCGGTGGGTTGACCTCCTGCGCAGCCGGCCGCACGACCAAGACGGGGTCTTCGAGCACAAGCGGCGGTGGGGGGCCGAGCCGGTGATCGATGCCTGGCCGCACACCGCTCTGTGGGTCTACCCGCCAAGCACCGGGCAGCCCGAACCACCCTCGGCCGGTCTGCTGGTCGCCACCGAGACGGGGCTGCGCCGGCTCGACGCTCTCCTCGCAGACCGGCGGCCGGCTGTGGGGACAGAGGGCTGAAGATGTGTGGGATCTGTGGCGTGGCCGGCGACGTTGCCGAAATGCCGGACCTGCGCGCTCGGCTCGTACGGATGACCCGTAGCCTGACACACCGAGGACCGGACAGCGAGGGGCTGCTGGTCCGGCCGGGGGTCGGTCTGGGTGTCCGCCGGTTGGCGATCGTCGATCCGGTCGGTGGGGATCAACCCATCGTGAACGAGGACGAGTCCATCGCGATCGTCTGCAACGGGGAAATCTACAACGCTCCTGAGCTGCGGACCGAGCTCGAGGGGCGGGGCCATCGTTTTCGCACCGGCTCCGACGTCGAGGTGATCCTCCACCTGTACGAGGAGCGGGGGATCGACTGCGTGCACGCGTTGCGCGGCATGTTTGCAATCGCCCTGTGGGATGGCCACGCCCGCCGGCTGGTGCTGATCAGGGACCGGCTGGGCATCAAGCCGCTGCACTATGCGGGCATCGGAGATGGACTCGTCTTCGGCTCCGAGCTCAAGGCCATTCTCGCCAGCGGCCTGGTCGATCGGAGCTTCGAGCCGGAGGCAGTCCGTGACCTCTTCAGCTTCGGTTTCGTCCTCACACCGCGCACGCTCGCGGCCGGGATTCTCCGGCTTCCCCCCGGACATCTACTGGTCTTCGCCTCGGGTCGGTCGGTGGTGCGCCGGTACTGGGAGCCGTCCTTTCCCGATCGAGAGTCCTTCGAGCACGGCGGCTCGGACGACGAGTTGGTCGAGGCCTTTGCCGCAAAGCTCGAGGAGACGGTCGCTGTTCACCTGCGAAGCGATGTCGAGGTCGGTGCGTGGCTGAGCCCTGGTCTCGACTCGAGCGCGGTGGCGATGCTGGCCGCAGACCGGCTCGACCACCCGCTGCAGACCTTCTCGATCGCCTTCGACGATCCGGCGATCGACGAGGTCGGAGCCCTGGGCACCCTCGCGGACAACGAGGGCGCCAGATACCGGGGTCGCCGCGTCCGATGTGGGCCCAAGGACCTCGCGCGGATCGACGAGGCGGTCTGGCACAGCGAAGCGCCGAGCCTGTCGCTGATCGAGATACCTCGGATGATCCTGGCGGAAGCCGCGGCGCGGGAGGTCAAGGTGGTGCTCACCGGAGAGGGAGCGGACGAGGTGCTCGGCGGCTACCGGTGGTACCACGGAGAGAAGGTCTTCGGGCCGGTTGCCGCCTTGCCCCGATGGCTCCGCCGATTGGGGGCGCTCGGCCCGATCGGCCGGCGATTTCGCCCAGGGGCCGCGCGCCTGCTCGAGGCGCCGGCGTCCATGGACCTCGAACGGTTTCGAGCTATGGTGGCCCCGCGGGACTGGCCGGTCGGCCGAGAGCTGCTGCGCGAAATCGGCCGCGGCGATCCGGCGCCGGCCCTCGACCCACCTCCACCGTCCGACTTCGAGCGCTGGCATCCATTCTGCCGGCTGCAATACCTCGACCTGCGGGTCCGCCTGCCCGATCTCATCATTCATACCCTGGACCGAGCGACGATGGCCCGGTCGCTCGAGGCCCGGGTCCCGTTCCTCGATCATGAGCTGGCCGAAATGTGTTTCCGCTTGCCGCCGTCGATCAAAATGAGGGGGCTGCAGGAAAAGTACGTCCTGCGCAAGGCGATGGCTGGGAGGCTGCCGAGGCCGATCATCCGACGTGGGAAACAAGGTATGGAGACCCCGGTCGCCGCCTGGTTCCGCGGAGAGATCCCCGAGGTGGTGGCCGAGGCTTTGAGCCCCTCGTCGCTGCGCTCGGCGGGTCTGTTCGACCGCGCGGCCGTTGGGCGCCTCCTCGAGCGCCACCGTTCGGGGCGGGCCGATCACGGTCGCCAGCTTGCCGGTGTCGT